>JAAUQA010000164.1 GCA_012032855.1 Candidatus Competibacteraceae bacterium | reverse complement strand
GCTAAAATGCCTTATCCCTCCCTCTCATTCAGCTGATTACGCCAAATGCGATGGCCCTGAGTCATTTGTTAGTATAAAAATGACTTTTTAACCTTCGCTAATTGAACCTTACCGAAGGTTATACTATGCGCTATACTAATAGTAATTATGTTCATATAAAATGTGCGCAAAACGAATAAAAAGACAAAAGAATGTGATTAATAATAATATGGCAATAAATAACAAAAAATTAACAGAAATAAAAACAAGTGGAAATCTTACTCAAACAGCTATCGTAACCCAATACGTTCAGGCGGCCACGGCTGACAATACACGCAGAGCGTATCAGGAGGATCTGCAGCGTTATTTGGCATGGGGCGGATGCTTGCCGTGTAAACCGGAACAATTGGCTGAATATTTGGCCTTTCATGGTGAAACCCATGCACCAGCAACCTTAGCTCGCTGGGTTGTCAGTGTAGGGCGCGCGCACACCAGTTTGGGATTGGAAAATCCAGCCAAAACCGATTTAGTCAGGACCGTATTACGCGGCATCCGACACCGACGCGGGATAGCACAACGCCAAGTAGCCCCGACATTACGCGACGATCTATTGCAAATCGTGCGGGTTTTAGGGGATTCGCCACGCGATATGAGAGATCGGGCCTTGTTGTTGATTGGTTTTGCCGGAGCGTTGCGCCGTTCGGAATTAGTAGCCTTGACCACTGCCGATGTTCAATTCGGCGAACCCGGACTCACCTTAACAGTCCGCCGTTCTAAAACCGATCAAGAGGGGCAGGGGCGTTCCATTGGGATTCCCTATGCGCGAGGTTCGGTCTGTCCGGTCAGGGCGCTCCAAGACTGGTTGGACCAGTTAATCGGCTCGGCAACCGACAGTACACCGATACCGTTGTTTCGTCCCATTAACAAACACGGTCAAATCGGTCAAAAAGCCCTTACCGGCCATGCTGTAGCGGTGATTGTCAAGCAACGGAGTGCTGCCGTCGGCTTGTCAGCGGAACTTTACTCGGGCCATTCTCTACGTGCCGGGTTCTGTACTTCAGCAGCACTAAACGGCGCTCCGCATTGGCAGATTAAGAAAATTTCCGGGCATAAGACCAACGCGATTCTGGATCGCTACATCCGTGATGCACGGTTGTTTAGCGATAATCCGTTAGCCGGCCTGTTTTAATCGGTCTCGCAAATCAAAATTGCGCGAAAATCGTTCACATTAGTCAGGGTAGGTCCAGTAATCACCGAATCTCCCAGGGTTTTGAAGAACCCATGCCCGTCATTATCTTCAAGGCGCTCCAGCGGGTTGATCCCCCGCCGCCAAGCGCGTTCCGAAGTATCAGGGGTGAGCTGAGCGCCCGCGATCTCCTCTAGGCCATCGACACCATCGGTATCGCCCGCGATGGCATAAATTCCCGGCGCACCTTTAAGGGCTACAGCCAGCGCCAACAGAAATTCCACGTTGGGCCCGCCACGCCCAGTGCCGCGCACTGTCACAGTTGCTTCACCACCGGAAAGCAAAACGCAGGGTCGTGGGAACGGCTCTCCTCGCTCTGCGACTTGCAGAGCGATGCCTGCCAGCACGCTACCGACATCGCGAGCTTCACCCTCTATGCGGTCGCTGAGAATGAACGCGGGAATGTTGGCCGCTCGGGCGGTAGCAGCTGCCGCTTCAAGCGCCCTTTGCGGCGTTGCCACCAAGTGTGTCTCAATGCTGGCAAGACGCGGATCATCCGGTTTAATCGTCTCGCCGCGACCGCTGATCAGCTGTTCTCTGGCAACTGGTGGTAAGTCGATTTTATAGCGATCAACAATCGCAAGCGCATCGGTACAGGTCGTCGGATCGCCGAGCGTGGGACCGGAAGCGATGTTGATCGGATCGTCACCCGGCACATCGGAGATCAACAGATTGACTACTCGCGCCGGATAACAAGCGGCGGCTAGCCGTCCGCCTTTGATGCCGGATAGATGCCGACGCACACAGTTCATTTCTGAAATTGAAGCGCCACACTTTAACAATGCTCGGCTGATGTTCTGTTTGTCATCCAAACTCAAGCCATCAAGCGGCAACGGCAATAACGCCGAACCGCCACCGGAAATCAGACAAAGCACTAAATCATCGGCGGTTAAGCCTTGCACTAAACCCAGTATGCGCTCGGCTGCCTTTAACCCGGCGGAGTCCGGCACCGGATGAGCAGCCTCGACAATTTCAACCTGCCGACAGGGAACCCCGTAGCCGTAACGGGTAACCACCAAACCCGCTAAAGGACCGGGCCAATGATCCTCGACCGCACAAGCCATTGCTGCTGATCCTTTACCGGCGCCAATAATAATAGCGCGTCCCTTGGGGGGAGGTGGGAGATACGCTGGAACGCACAGGGCAGGTTGAGCTGAAGCGATTGCAGCATCAAAAAGCTTGCGTAAAAGGTCTTGGGGCGAATGGTCCATTGAGCGACGGACACCGTGTTGTTGAGCGGATTGTGGTTTGCTTTGATGATAGCGTTCAACAAGCGTTTGTCCACCGGACATCCATTCTTGCCGAACGGCAATGTGAACCAGGGTGTATGATTAATGTGGGTTATGCGCCAGGAGGTGTTTACTTGGTGCGCTGCCTGAGTTTTTCATAATGAATAGTGTAGGAGACTGAAACATGCGATTACTAAAACCACTGTTGACGATTGCCGTAGGTCTAATGTTGGCTAATACCGGCGCGCTCTGGGCTTCCGATCCGGTATCCAAAGCAGCGGATGCAGCTATGGGAGAGGCACAAGACAAGGCAATGGACATGGCCAAAGATAAGGCTATGGAAGGCGTCCAAGATCAGGCGACCGACATGGTTAAGGACCAAGCGACTGATATGGCCAAGGATCAAGCGATGGACGCCGCCACTGGAGGGATGGAAAGCAAGATTCCGTCCGTCGAGTCAGCCAAGCCGGAAATGCCTTCAATCCCAGGTACAGACGATGCAACCGATATGGCCAAGGACGCAGCGATGGATGCCGCCAAAGAACAGGGCGACAAGATGATGAAGGATGCCGCTGAAGATCAGGTCAAAAAACTGGTTAAATAGTCCTAACTCCGGGGACTGTGGATAGTTGCGGTCCCCAATAATCCGCTCCCCTTTGCTTCATCATAGACATCCAACTGCTCTATCTTAGTACATCGCAAGCCCTGTTCATCGACCGCTGCCATGCAAATTAAAGACCTCCCATTGATGATTACCTTTAAGAACCAATGCCGTTCAGCGTTTCACCGCCAAGCTCATGACTATCATTGCTATTGGCTTTTTTTTTGCTGCAAGTCTGTCATTAGTATGAGTGTTCTGATGAAGAGCATCGGCTCAATGCTGTTTTTATTCGAAGATCGGCTAGCTTAGAACGGTTCACTATCGATTTTGAATGCACCCTGGAGAACCCCTTGAAACGCATATTGCAGCGTTTACCTTGGATGGTGTTATATGGCCAGTTATTGGTAAATACCGCCGTTGCAGGCGACGCGGTAGTTGCCGTCGCTGCGAATTTTACCGAGGCCGCTAAAGAGATTGCTCGGCGTTTCGAGCAAGAGACCGAACACACGGTATCCCTAAGCTTCGGTTCGACGGGCCAGATTTACACGCAAATCACCCAAGCCGCGCCTTTTGAGGTGTTTCTAGCGGCTGATCAAGCACGACCCGCCAAAGCCGCAGCGCAGGGTTATGCCGTAGCCGATAGCCGTTTCACCTACGCAATCGGTAAGCTCGTGCTATGGAGCAAAGACCCGAACTTAGTGAGTGGTGCGGAGGTTCTGTCCGCAAACCGATTTAATAAGATCGCTATCGCTAACCCCGGTTTTGCGCCCTACGGTGCCGCCGCCGTCCAAGTCATGAAACAGCTTAAGCTTTACGAAGTGCTGAACTCGAAAATCGTGCAGGGAAACAACATCGCACAGACCTATCAGTTCGTAGCAACGGGTAAACGCCGAACTCGGCTTTATCGCGTTATCTCAACTTCTGAAGCCGGACGAGGGGTCGCACTGGATAGTCCCGACCCACTATTATGAGCCTATTCGTCAAGATGCCGTGCTTCTGATGAACGGAGCTGATGACGAAGCCAGTCAGGCATTTCTCGCTTTTCTTAAAAGCCCAACCGCAAGAGCGCTAATTGAACAGTATGGTTACGATGTTAGCGAATAATCAATATTACGTAACACGTAACCTCAGCTTGAATAAGCCGAGACATATGCTGTGTGGCAAACCATTCTCTTAACCATCGAACTGGCGATTACCACCACTGTATTGTTGCTGATCGTCGGTACGCCGCTAGCGTGGTGGTTGGCGCGCTCAGCAGCGTGGTGGAAAGAGGCAGTCGGGGCCGTTGTCGCCCTACCGTTGGTATTGCCGCCTACGGTATTGGGATTCTATTTATTAATCGCTCTGGGACCCTCAGGCCCGGGGGGTTGGATCGCGCAACAATTCGGTGGGCAAACCTTAGCATTCACGTTCGAGGGTTTGGTGATCGGGTCGGTGATCTATTCCATGCCCTTCGTTGTGCAACCCATCCGCAATGCTTTTGAAGCGTTCGGTGACCGTCCGTTAGAAGTCGCGGCGACGCTCGGCGCTTCTCCGCTAGACACCTTTTTCAGCGTTGCCTTGCCTCTAGCACGACCGGGTTTTCTGACCGGCGCGGTGCTCGGTTTCGCCCATACTGTCGGTGAGTTCGGCGTGGTGCTAATGATTGGCGGCAATATCCCCGGCGAAACCAAGGTGCTGTCTATCGCCATATATGACTATGTGGAAACCCTGCAATGGGACCAAGCGCATCTGCTGGCCGGAGGTATGTTGATCTTTGCGTTCATTGTCATCTTGACGATGATGACAATAGAAAAACGCCTGGGCCGGGTGACATCGTGAGTGATGGCGTCATTACGGCGCAGTTTCACGGGTCAATTGGCGAATTTAACCTATCGGTTGATTTCCAAGCCCCACCACAGGGCGTGACGGCGCTATTCGGTCACTCTGGTTGTGGTAAAACCACAGTACTGCGTTGCATTGCCGGCCTGACCCGATTGCCTGGGTTTCTTCAGGTCGGCCAGGAGGTCTGGCAAGATGAACATACCTTCCGGCCGACACATCGCCGTCCGATTGGTTATGTTTTCCAAGAACCCAGTCTGTTTCCTCATCTTTCAGCACGAGGCAATTTAACTTACGGACAGCGGCGGATAACCCGCCATGCAGCTGGTCCTGGTGTTGTGCAGTTCGACGAAGTGATTGAACTGCTCGGCTTAGTACCTCTCTTGGATAGAGCACCGGCTAATTTATCCGGCGGCGAACGACAGCGGGTAGCGATTGGGAGAGCATTGCTGACTCAACCCGAACTGCTGCTGATGGACGAACCGTTGGCGTCGCTCGACCGATTTAGTAAAGAAGATATCCTGCCGTATCTGGAACGGTTGCACGATAGCCTTTCTATTCCGTTGCTGTATGTCAGCCATGATCTTACCGAGGTAGAGCGCTTGGCCGATTATCTGGTCTTGCTCAAGGAAGGTCGCATTCAAGCTGCGGGGCCACTTGCCGAATTACTCACTGCACCGGATTTACCTTTTGCACGGCTGCCCGAAGCGTCGATGGTGTTGGAAGGCTTAATCGAAAGTGTTGATCCAGTGTACGGATTAAACGAGATGCGCTTAAGCTCCGGTTATCTACTGGTGCCGGGAGATTCAGCGACCTTGGGAACAAGACGGCGAGTAAAGATACTCGCCACCGATGTCAGCCTGGGACGCCGCCCGCCTACCGATACCAGTATTCTCAACTCTTTGCCGGCGCGGATTCAGAGTCATGAATTTACCGCACCCCATCAGGTTACCGTATTCATCGCATTGGGGGTAAACGGCGAAGGCGACAATATCCTTGCCCGCATTTCCCATAAATCATGGGATACGCTAGGACTGAAACCGGGCGATTTGGTCTATGCTCGTATTAAAGCGGTTGCTCTGACTGATGCGCTGGCGGGTACTGAACAGTTATTTGCGCCTTAAGTACAATAATTTTCTCGACGCCTGCACTAGCACAGGCTTGGCGAGACCTTGTAGTCGCAAAAAACCGAAATATGTTTTTCGAGGTGCTTATAAAGCCACTGGATTGTGAACGTGAGCACAGACCAAATAATTATTGGTTGGACCTCAAAGACAAAAATTCGTGAATGCTCCCCCCGTTATACTCATGAATTACAGGCCACAGTTAGACGGCCTCAGAGCGTTAGCCGTTGCCTGTGTTGCGTATTCGCATTGGGTGCCCAAAGAGTATCACTTCGGTCGTCCCGTGGGGACCCGGTGGTGTGCAACTATTCTTCGTCCTTAGCGGATTCCTTATCACAGGAATCCTGCTTCGGTGTCGCACCTACAGCAATTGGGCTTTCGCGGCACGTGCATTTTATGCCCGGCGATTCCTGCGCATTTTTCCGCTCTTTTACGCGGTGCTTCTGGCCACCTACTTGCTTGATATCAAGCCTATACGGGAAACGATAGCTTGGCACATTACTTATCTATCGAACTTTTATTTTTTTCGAACCAAGCGTGGGATGCACATATATCGCATTTTTGGTCACTGGCAGTTGAAGAGCAATTTTATCTATTCTGGCCTGCAGTGATACTTTGCGTGCCTGCGCGTTACCTCCGGCATTCGGTACTCATACTTGTTGCCATCGGGATTCTCTCTCGCTTTTTCCTACCGTTTGCATTTACTGAAGTTAATACCGAGTTTCTAGGGATACTCCCAAATTCAAACTTCGATGCGCTTGGGCTAGGGGCATTGCTTGCCTGTATTTCAGCGGGAATATTCACGCGCTCCATTGTTCGGCTGTGCGCATTTGCTATTCCAGTGTACTTGGCCTTGTTCCTCATGCCGACTGTTACTGACTTTACCATTCCATTTCAATGGCAATGGACGTGCGAGCGCCTCGCAATGCTATTGTCGTTTACATGGCTAATCGGCTCTGCTTCCGTAGGATTCACCGGGCGAACACAGGCTAG
>JAAUQA010000163.1 GCA_012032855.1 Candidatus Competibacteraceae bacterium | reverse complement strand
GCCCATTGCGAAGATATCGCCGAGACTGTGGTTGGTGGCGATTTTGCCAAATAGATACGGGTCGTCGACGATAGCCCGGAAAAAATCCACCGTGTGTACCATCACCTGAGCGGGCGGCACTTCGACCACGGCGGCATCATCCGGGGCGTGCAGGCCAATCAGCACGTCGTCACGCGCCACCGGTTCAAGCCGACTGAGTGCCCGGTTAAGCAGCGTGCTGCCCACCTTGGCGCCACAACCACCGCAACGCATGGCGAGCGTCGAGATTTCCTTTATCGCCTGCTGATCGGCCAGACCGCTGGGCAGATCAGCAGCGTGCTTCTCCGCCATTTCGGGTAGATCACGGAACTTGTTCATAAACCGTTGATCGATCCAGTTCTTCCAACGCCACACACGGGCACCCTCGAATGCCCACTTTGAGCGCGAAGCGACCGCATACTGATTCCCCGTGCTTACCAGGCTCAGAAACTGTTGCTGTGGCGTGAACGGCTTGAGCGGCCGGTTCAGCAGTGCCCGACGTAGATTCTCAGTCAACGGCGGGCCTTGACGTACCGCGAACACACCGGCTTTGGGCCGCGGATGGTTGATCATGGTGGCGATGTCACCCGCCGCGAACACAGTAGGATGCGAGGTCGATTGCAGAAAATCATTGACCCGAATAAAACCCCGTTCGTCGACATCCAGTCCGGTCTCCGCGACCCAACCCGCGGCGCCTGCCCAAGTTACCCAGAGGATCTCGTCGAGATCCTGCCGCGCACCGTTGTCCGTTTCGACACGCCCTGACTCCACCCGGGCGACGCGGTGTCCGGTGTGCACTTGCACGCCTCTTTCGCTCAGCACTCGGCGGAACTTGGCCCGCACTTTTTGGTTGTGAGTAGGGAGGATGTCATCGGTGTCAGTAAACAGATGATATTCGAGGTGATCGGCATCCCGGCCGGTTGCGGCGAGTTCCTTTTGCAAGCGGTACTGGATTGCCAGCAGCACCTCCACACCGCCCGCGCCACCGCCTACCACACCGATTCGCGTGCGCTCCGAACGTACCAGCACTCGCACCCGCAATGCTCCCAATGCGCAACAAACCGGTCGATCGGTTTGACCGGCACTGCGTAATTCGCGGCACCGGGCACATCCACGGTCATCGGCACCGAACCGATATCAATGGACACCACATCAAAAGCACCGGTGGCCGGTTCCGACAGAGGATACGTTGCTCGGCCAGATCCAAACCGATTGCTATGTCATTGTAGAATCGAGCGCCGGCAAACCGCGCCAGCGGCCCGAGATCAATGTGGGTTTCTTCAAACGTGTAGTGGCCGGCGATCAGGCCCGGCAACATGCCCGAGTAAGGAGTCATCACGTCCTTGCAGATCAGGGTCAGCCGAACGCCCGGCACGGGTTTCATGCCGAATTTCTTGAGCACCGTGACGTGACTATGGCCGCCACCGATGAGCACGAGATCCTTTATGATAGGGGTCGAATTATTTTGCACGGATAACCTAATTCTGGTCAGGGGTGGTTTTGAGCCGCAGGTGAGCGCGGATACCTCGGGACAGCGCGTCTACCCCGATGTTCAGGCAAGCGGTAATTGCGATCAGCAGCACTGCCCGATCAAAGCGGATGTCGGCAAAGGCACTGTCGACGAAAAATCCCAGGGTATGAATGCCGAGAATGCCGAGAATCGCTGTCTCCCGCAAAATCACTTCCCAACGATAGAACAGGAAAGCGAGAAACTGCGGATACACCCTCGGCAGGATTTCATAAGCATACCGATTGACCCCGGTCGAGCTGTCGGGCCGTAGCTGTAATTGCTGGGTGTAACGCCCGATCAGGTGCCCGATGATCGCCCCGTTGTGCAACGATAGGGCGACGATGGCCGGAATCATCGACGGCCCCCAAAGCTGCAGAAAAATGTACGCCAGAATATATTCCGGCGTCGAGCGGGCGATTACCAGGAACACGTGACCCGCGCCGCGTCCCCAGCGATCAAAAGAACTTCGGCGAGATCAGCGGAAATAATAGCAAGGTCAATATGCCCGCCCCGACCAGTGCGATCATCGTCAGTAGTACCGTATTGATGATGCCGGGCAGCGCCTGGGTGGTCAGCAAGCGCCACAACCAGTCTCCCAAAGCTGCCAGTGTCGCGCCATCAATCGTCTCTGCCGATCGCAGCGGATAGGGCACGATGTCTTGGGTAAAAAACCGGACGATGTTGCCGGCATGGATGTCGGCTCCGCCGGGCAACACTAGCACAGCTCCTATGACATAAAGCGGAATCAGTCGTCCCCGTACCCACCAGTGGATCGTGGCAATGACCCCATAGAACAGCATCAACAGCGCCGAAACCTCTGAGTAATGGCCCTGGCGAAAGGCCGACTCCAGGTGAAAACCCAGGGTGGGTAAGCCGACAAAGCCGAGCACCGCACTGGAACGCAAGCCGCATTCCAGTCGGTACAGACTATAGGTCTTGAAATGGGCCCAGGCCTCCGGCAACCGAGCAAAGAAAAATATCGAGAGCGAACTCGCCCCGGCAGGGATCACTTGCAGCGGGGCCGGGTCGGTTTCCTCAAGGATCTCCGCGTAGACCTTGGCAATGATACCGGCGTAGGGGATGGCGATGGCCAGAATGCCGGTCAGCGGCGTCAGACCGAACATCTGCAAGAACAGCAGCGCCCAGAACAGCTCGTGAATCGCCCGCACCAACGCACAGCCGACCCGAACGATCCGCAAGTGGAAGATCAATGCCAGCAGAAAACCCAGGACATTGGCTAAGGCAACGCCGAGCAACGCGAACGCCAGGGTATTCTTCAGCGCATCCAGCAGGTGCTCGGTGGCAAAAAAATCGGGGGTGATCACTCCACAAGCGAGTCGTCCCATCTCCCGCCACGGTTCCAGGGTAGTGATTTCCAGATCTGCGAACGGTAGACAAGCCAAGGCAATCGCTACGAAAACCAGGCTAACCCTCACCAATGGCGAGGATCGACTAGGGTGCTGCGGGGCTTCAGCTGCGGTAGAGAAAGTCGAGATCGGTACTCTCCAAACCGGCAGCCGCTTGATCCATGACAATCCGGCCGTCTTTCAGACCCACGACCCGATCGCTATAAGCCAGGGCGAGTGATACATCGTGCATGGCGATTATCACCGTCTGGTAAGCCGCACTGATCGCTTCCAACACCACCCGCGACTGGCGGTCGTCAACCGACGATACCGGCTCGTCGCCCAGCAACACACGTCCACCCTGGTGAATGGCTCGGGCCACGGCGATACGCTGCTGCTGGCCACCGGAAAGTTCGCCGACCGACGCGAACAGCATGTCTTCACCGAGATCCAGACTATCCACCACCGTCTTTACGGCCGCCTTCTCATGCTGCAAGGGATAAATCAAATTGACTAGGTTGTACCAAGACCGGTGACAATGTAACCGTCCCATATAAACATTGTGGAATACCGAGAGCGGCTTCACCAGCCCCAAGTCCTGAGGCACAATGGCGGCATCGGTGCGTTGCTGCTCGTAAAAGAGCTTGAGGAGAGTCGATTTGCCCGCTCCGCTCTTGCCGACTAAGGCGACACGCTCGCCTTGGTCATGGATAGCGAAACGTTCGCCAACACCTGACGTCCGTTGTAGCAGACGTCGGCATTGCGCAACTCAAACAAATGCATCAGTCGATCAGGCCGATGGATTTGCCGACGTCCACGATGGGTTGATAGTCCGCGTTACTGGCAGGCACGAAACTTTCGCGCGGGAATGACGCCAACAAATCCGGGTCTTTCAGCCCAAGCAACGCCTGGGTCACCCGTGCCTTGAAGCCTTCGCCCCAAACCTGATCGACATCGCCTCGTATTGTCCACTGATAATCCGGATAAGGCGGCGTTTCCCAGATCACCGACACTTTTGCCGGGTCGATGTTGCCGGCTTCCGTTTCGCTCTCCCAGACTTTAAAATTCACGGCACCTATCTCATAAGCGCCGGATTGAACCAGCGCGATGGTGCGCGAATGGTCACCGCTGAAACCGACCCGTTCGAACACCTCTTCAGGCCCTTTTCCAAAGTGTTGACGGATATGGTGCTCGGGCATCAGTCGTCCCGAAGTGGACCCTTTGGAGCCGAAGGTGAAGGTTTTGCCTTGAATCGCTTCGGGAAAGGCATCACTTTTTCCAGCCCGGTGCTGTGGTTGGCAATGAAATAGGTCACGAAGAATTGATCCTCATAACCTTGCGCGATTGCCTCGGAGTCCGGCACTAGGGATCGAGCTTGAACCCCGGACAAGCCGCCGAACCAAGCCAGTTGGACCTGATTGTTGCGGAAAGCAGTTACCGCCGCCGCATAAGATTTTACCGGTATGTACTTGACCTCCACTGCCAACTCCTTGGCAAGGTAATCGGCTACCTTATCGAATCGGGTCCGCAGCCGGGTCTCGTCTTGATCGGGGATAGCCGTGAAAAAAAAGGTCTCGGCCTGAACCGATGCGGTGAATCCAAAAATCAGCGCCAACGCAATGAATTTCGACATAAAAAGCCCCATTTGGATTTATATTTAATTTCAGAGAGAGTGTAGTTCAGTAAGGAGCTAAGTAGGGTACGCATCGCGTACCTTCTTCCTAACCGCCATCAGCCAACGCACAAGTCCGAAAACCCGCAAAACGTCTCGCCGTTCCGGTCCGAAGTAGTTGCGGTAGCGGGCATTCACCATACGAGAACGGGTTGTCCACGCGCCTCCTCGCAACACCTTAGTCTCACCAAACAGAGGTTGGGAATACTCCTCGTAAGCATCGGGCACGAAACCCGGATAAGGGCTGAAGTTATCGCTGGTCCACTCCCACACATTACCCAGCATTTGCCGACAGCCGAACGCACTGTCACCGGCGGGCAATGCCCCTACGTCGATACAACCCAAAGCGCCACCGTCCAAATTGGCATGCTCCGACCCAGGCGGCGAATTACCCCAAGGGAAACGTCGTTTCTGAACGCTTAGTTCACCGTTTTTAGTCGGTTCTCCACTGGCCGCCGCTTCCCATTCTACTTCGGTGGGCAAACGTCGCTTGGCCCAGCGACAATAGGCATTGGCTTCATGCCAATTGACATGAATGACGGGCTGATGGGGTGGTAAGGGCAAGTGCTCGTGAAAACGCCGAAAATGCCAGTCACCCGCGGTATCACGCTCCCAGTAAATGGGGTGTTGCGCGTTGATACTTTCGCGCCAATGCCAGCCCTGTTCGTCCCAGAATTCCCGGTGTTGGTAACCGCCCGCTTCGACGAACGCCGTAAATTCACTGTTGGTCACCGGCGCCCGCGCAATGCTGAACGGCGCCACCGGCACGGCATGCGCCCACTTTTCATTGTCGAACAGAAACGGATCCGTCGGTGCCGCACCGAGTAGAAAGGCACCACCGGGAATCTCCACATCACCTAGCAGAGGTCCGCCGCCCATATACGCCGGCTCGATCTGCTTGGCCAAGGCCAAATCCGGTTTGGGATAAGCCAGGGTCTGCCGTGTCCAGAGAAACGCTTCGTCGTGCATATCCTCATGGAAGGTCGCGAACTGATAGATAAAACTGTCCTGCTCGCTCGCCATTGAACCGTCAAGCCGTTCGATCAGTGATTCATGAACCTGTTCCATGTAGTTCAAGGTATCCTCAAGAGACAATAGCGGCAGGCCCCAGCGGGTGTCATGAGCTATCTTTATGGAATCATAGAGCGTGTCACCATTAGCCAACAACGGCGAGTTGTCGTACAAGCGGCGCAAGATAAAGTGCTCATAAAACCAGGCGACGTGACCGATCTCCCACAACATCGGATTCACAATGGGCAGCTTGGGACCGACAAGCTGGGTGTGGCTTAGCCCCTGGAGCAGTTCAAACGTGCGGGAACGGGCGTCGCGCAGGATTTCGATCAGATGCGCAGTGGAAACGGGTTGAGTCATGGCAGCTTTTCAGTAAACGAAATTCAATTCATTATCCAATTCAATTCAACTCATCATGAAGATTAGCCTCATAACTCCGGCAAAGAAACAATCCCGGGCGGCAATCGCACAACGGCCTTGCGCTGGGCGAGAATCCTGCGCGCCTTGGGACACCAGGTTCAGGTGGCCGTGGACTATAGCCAAGAACCGGCGGACCTGATGATTGCCCTCCACGCTTGGCGCAGTGCAGATTCCATCAAGGCGTTCCGAAAGCTCTACCCTCATCGTCCACTCGTGGTGACGCTGACCGGCACCGACATCTACCGTTTTATCCACAGCCACCCGGAGATTACCTTGCATTCAATAGAGGTGGCAGATGTACTCGTGGGCCTACATGATCTGGTGCATGCCGCGATCCCCGAGCGCTTCGCTGAGAAACTGCAGATCATTTATCAATCGGCGCTGCCTTTATCACGCCCCCGCAATCCAGCTAAGTGCCATTTCGATATTTGCGTCATCGGACATCTGCGGGAGGAGAAAGATTCAATGCGCACGGCGCTAGCGGTTCGCGATCTGCCCTCCTCATCCCGGATTCGAGTGATCCATCTCGGCAAAGCCCACACTGAGGACTGGGCCGAGCAGGCGCGCGCGGAAATGGCCACCAATCCCCGTTATCACTGGCGCGGCGAAGTTCCCGGCTGGGCAGTGCGCAAGGAATTCGTAAAAACCCAACTGATGGTACTGAGCTCGGTCATGGAGGGAGGCGCCAATGTGATATCGGAAGCCGTAGTCGCGGGCGTACCCGTCATTGCTTCGGACATCCCGGGCTCCGTGGGGTTGTTGGGAGAAAACTATCCGGGCTATTACCCGGTGCAGGATAATGCCTCATTGACTAAGGTTTTGCTGCGAGCCGAGACGGAACCGGATTATCTGAAAACCTTGATGGACCATTGTGCTGCCCGCGCACCTCTCTTTAGCCCGGAGCACGAACTGGAAAGCTGGCGGAAGTTACTGGCTCGTTTCGTCTGACACACGTTACATGTCGGCTTATACCAAAAAAAGAAAGTAACGCCCATCAAGTTGGTCCTACAATCCGCTTACGATTAAGGACGCCAAATCAAAGACGCGAAATAACAGATTGAATTAATTGGTGGCTATGGGTGGACTCGAACCACCGACTCCAGCATTATGAGTGCTGTGCTCTAACCGGC
>JAAUQA010000162.1 GCA_012032855.1 Candidatus Competibacteraceae bacterium | reverse complement strand
ATTACATTCGCCAACGCCATCCTGATCTGGTGTCTATCGTGGCTATGGGCATACGCTCGCAACAACCCGCTCCCGAGGACGAGTGGTGCGGGGCCTACATCGAAAGCCTGCTATGCGGCAATCCCTATAACCACATCGAAGCGATGCACCAAATTCTTAACCACGAAACCGCTCAAAAGTTCCTGCGCGGCGATAAGCCGTATCTACCCAGGGAGGACGCCGCGATCTGCATTCAACGCGATTTATTTGATTTCGCCCTGCGTGCGGAGCCGCACAATGACTTGATCTTGGCCCGCAAGGTTAAGGTCTAAATGCGGACAAAAAGTGCATGGGCGTTTCCAGGCAGCTGATTTCCATATTCAAACAACAAGACCTGACCCCGATTGCCGGTGAACTGACTAAGCGCTGTGCGTATTCCAGCACTTGATCGTCAACATGATCAACGCCGGCATACTCCGTCTGCGCATCGGCGAGCGCCCACAGCATGGCGATGGCCTCAAGTTCATTGCGCCCGATACGCCGGTTGATGAAATTGCGTGCGCTTCGCGATCAAGCTATTCATCAACAGCCGTGCAGTGTGCCCTTGCCCCTGCCCTTGCTGCTTTTATATTCCCTCTACACCGATCAATCGAAACGTTTGACAGCCAAACAGAATATATTGACAAATAATTGACAGTATGTTGGTGACTTGTTCTGGCTGCAAAACCTAAAATTCATTTGAATAAAGGCGCATTGCCCCAATATGCCGCTGAGATACGGGTTTTAGCGGTTAATGTTCGTTATTGGCAACCATGAATTGGTAAATTATGTTATGAACAGCGATCTTTTATGTTCATGTATTGTCAATAAAGGAGCAACTGGAGAACATACGTGAATATCAATCCAAGATACCTACTGCTGATTCTATTTTTCTTCGCTATCGCCGCCCCTCTGTTAACCCAGCATTCCAGCCAATCACAACCCAAGCAGGCGTCGATAGCCAGTTATTCACAATTTATAGAAGATGTCAGAAGCGGAACGGTGGATAAAGTCTTCATCCAAGATCGCACCATCATCGGTGTGCGCAATAACGGTGAACGGTTTCAGACTTATAATCCCGATGATCCGGGTCTGATGGGTGATCTTCTCAATCACAAGGTTACTGTCACGGCCACTCCACCGAAGCAGCCTAATGTGCTGTTGCAAGCGCTGATTAGCTGGTTTCCACTGTTGTTGTTGATCGGGGTTTATGTCTATGTCATGCGCCGTGGACTGGGAGGCGGAATGGGCGGCACAGGAGTAATGAATTTTGGCCGCAGCCAGGCGCGCAAATTGGAAGCCGACCAGATCAGCGTGACATTCGCCAACGTGGCAGGCGTCGAGGAGGCTAAAGAAGAAGTCTCTGAGTTAGTCGAGTTTTTAAAGAACCCCAATAAATATCATCACCTCGGCGGTCGAGTACCGCGTGGCGCACTGATGGTAGGTTCGCCCGGCACCGGAAAAACCTTGCTTGCCAAAGCGATCGCTGGGGAAGCGGGCGTTCCCTTCTTCAGCATTTCCGGCTCCGATTTTGTTGAGATGTTTGTGGGAGTCGGCGCCTCGCGAGTGCGAGATATGTTTAAGCAAGCCAAGGAACACGCGCCCTGCATCATATTTATCGATGAAATAGACGCGGTCGGTCGTCGCCGCGGTGCGGGCATGGGTGGTGGGAATGATGAACGGGAACAGACCCTCAATCAGCTACTGGTAGAAATGGACGGGTTCGAAAGCGATCAGGGCATCATCGTTATCGCGGCTACTAATCGACCTGATGTGCTGGATCCTGCCTTGCTACGACCGGGGCGGTTCGACCGGCAGATCGTCGTGCCTTTGCCTGATGTGAACGGTCGAGAGCAAATACTGGAAGTGCATACCAGCACGATGCCTTTAGCTCAAGACATTGACTTACGGACTATTGCGCGAGGCACGCCCGGATTTTCCGGTGCAGATTTAGCCAATTTAGCCAATGAGGCAGCCCTGCTAGCAGCCCGCGCCAATGTGCGTCAGGTCACTATGGCACTGTTCGAACGCGCTAAAGATAAAATTCTGATGGGTGCCGAACGCCGCTCCATGGTGATGAGCGAGGACGAGAAGCTGTTAACGGCTTACCACGAATCCGGTCATACGATCGTGGGACGATTGGTGCCGGAACACGATCCGGTGCATAAAGTCAGCATTATTCCACGTGGTCGGGCGTTGGGCGTAACCCTATTTTTGCCCGAGCAGGATCGGTTTAGTCAAAGTAAGCGACGCTTGGAGAGCCAAATCGCGACCTTGTTCGGCGGGCGCGTCGCAGAGCAGTTGATCTTCGGCGAAGATGCAGTCACCACCGGGGCTCAGAATGACATCGCTCGTGCTACCGAAATCGCTCGGAATATGGTAACCAAATGGGGGCTATCCGATAAGTTGGGAGCCCTTGCGTATGGTCAGGATGAAGACGAACCATTTCTTGGTCAGACGATGGGTCAAGGTCAAAGCCGCCGATTCTCGCCGGAAACCGGGATGCAAATCGACACCGAGATACGCGCACTCATCAATCGCAACTACGAACGGGCGCGCACTATCCTGACCGAGCAGATGAAAACGCTCCACGCTATGGCTACCGCCCTGATGCGTTACGAGACGCTTGAGAGCGAACAAATCGATGCGATTATGGCCGGTCGGGAGCCCCCACCACCTCAGGATGGTATCCGACTTGGCAAACACGGTCGCGGCAATCGTCCTACTGACACTACCCCTACTAAAAAACCCCGTGGCGGTCAGATCGGTCCCCCGGCCGAACAGCACCTTTGACTTAGGAGGTCATGATCATGTTGCACCCAAACTTAATCGAAGCTCGTGTCAATCCCAACGGCGAAACAGCTAAACGGCGTAACCTAAAGATTTATATGGAGGAAGCCAAGGCACGACAGACAACTCACTGGGATTTGGATTATATGACGACTGCGGAAATCGATGCTTTGATGATCCCCAACAGGCGTGACAACTCGCCAATGAATGTAAGCCGTCGCGATTGGTCTCATCAGAAAATGGGTCTGGCTTTGCTGATTCTGGCACTGGGCAGTGGGTTATGGCTTGGGTTGTTGATGCTTTGACTGGCTGTTTGTCACAATGGCTTGTGAACAAAAAACACAAAATGTAGACAATACCTCTACCAAAACAGGTTTCAATGTCAATTTAATGTTGGCAATTTACTGAACAAACGTGTATAAAAGTGGACAAGTCAACAAGGCCGCTACTTCAATCTCAAATTTGTAGAGGACAAACTAATGAAATCGAATAGCAAAGCAGTCTGTTTCATCAAAACAACCCTTATGCCAGCCTTTATCATGAGTGCTTTAATCATTGGCATCTCCGGTAGTGCTGTTGCAGGATCCCACGGCAAGCAAGCCGACTCTAAGGATATCGTCGATACTGCTGTAGCTGCTGGAAATTTCACAACTTTGGTGCAAGCTGTTCAGGCTGCAGAGTTAGTGGAAACGCTTAAAGGTGAAGGTCCGTTTACGGTTTTTGCCCCCACTGATGAGGCATTTGCAAAAATTCCTGCCGATCAGCTGCAAGCATTGTTAGCGGATAAAGCCGCACTGACCGAAGTTCTCACCTATCATGTTGTGCCGGGAAAAGTGATGGCTGCTGATGTCGTCAAGCTGGAATCTGCTGAAACGGCTCAGGGACAATCCATTACCATAGACGCTTCTGATGGCGTCAAAGTGGATAACGCAACGGTGGTTCAAACTGATATCGAAACCAGCAATGGGGTTATTCACGTCATCGATACCGTGTTGTTACCAAAATCGTAACAGCAATAAATTCAAATCTTTTAAAAGCGAACGGCATTTCATTGAAATGCCGTTTTTTGCACCTATTTTCCTTTTGAATGACGAGTAGTGTGCCGGCAACGTTCCGAGCAATATTTGACCTCTTGCCAAACGGCGGCCCATTTCCTGCGCCAGGAAAAGGGCCGTTTACACACTACGCAGATTTTTGTAGGAAGATGAGGTTTCGCGTGCATGATGAGCTTAATTCCCTTTGGTTTCTCAGCTCATAGACAGGCTTAGCGGAAAAAAAACCAGCTTCGGACTATGGTAAATGGGTGTATTTCCAATGGCGCCAACCCCAACCAACGCGAGATCAATCCACCCCGCGATTGTGGTGTAAGCTGAGCGACCTGTAAATGAGCGATCATGAACTGCACCCTCAAGTCGCTTAGCCTCAGGCTGTTACACACGCTGCCCAGTATTTTCCTGCGTAAGGGCCTATGAGGAGCTTGACCAAGCAATTGTCGGGCAACTCGCAGACTGGGTAAAACAATAGATACGATGTCTTTGTCCGCATGCACAGTTATTTCAGAACCATCACCAGATATTAGCGACAATTGGGCAAAGACATCGATAGGTTTTGTCATGGCTGCTTAGCGCTATTGAGCGTGTGCATCACGGGTACGGATTTTCAACGTCCCGTTCATTTTCCACTTGGCGTATTGCGCATCCGAAGACGTACCGCTAGGAATGTGAACTTCTAAATTGTCGAAATCATAAGTGATTTCTGCACCCCGCCCGGTGAGCTTGTCGTACAGATCAACTGCCAAATCAGGCCATGTCTTATGCTGTGCATCGGTCATTGCTTGTCTCCTTCGATATAAAAACGAATGTTAACGCATGCTTGACATATTTATAGCTTATGTCGAGTTTTATGTTATGGACAATAAATTATTATGTCAATATTTTGTCTCGTTTTCGTCGGCGTGCACGATTGCCGAAACTGGTCGTAGCCGCCGCAGTTTGCAATCTGCCCCAGCGTAAGGGAGTCAGGGTGTTTGGTTGCTGGGATGCAATGCTCAGCGCTAAGGCACAGGCAGCAATGAAGGGATTATTACGGTATTAACCGTTCTGCACGCTGGAGTGCGGCAAGGAAGTAGGGTTTATCTGGTAGATATGGCGACTAGCACAACTCGCGCAGCTTTTGTGGCGGTATCTAGTACGGTGATTGAGATTGCGATGCTCGGGCCGGATTAATCGGGCTGATTGGTGATAGGGTTGGTACCGAAATGCAGGGGCTGGGACTTGGTATCGTTGTTAGCCGCCGATCAGACTCGGCGGCTTAAGGATGTTTGGGTGGATTAGAAGCTGGACGCAAGACGATGCTGCGGTAACTGGCTCAATCGTCGTAGTAGTAACGCCGTTTATGGTGATGATGTTTGTGCTTGTGCTTGCGTGGCCGTTCGTAGCGGTGAATATGAACCACTTCGCGTCTTGCTTTGGATTTTCTTTTGGCCACTATGGCCGAACTTGCAGCGCCGCCGACCGCGCCGCCGATGATGGCTCCATTCCGTCCGCCGAGATGCGAGCCTACGGCTGCTCCGACTCCACCCCCAACTGCACCGATCAACACATCTTCAAATTCGATATCACCGGCCTGTGCCGGTGCTGTAGTCAGCAATAGCAGTGCGAGTGTGGCGCAAATTGTGATTTTCATGATTGGTCCTCTTATCTGGCCTCATAGGCTGCTGGTAACACGTTCAATAACCTTGCTTAGCACTTTAAGACGTCAAGATGAATGTAATCTGAACGGATCGATAATCGCATCGGTTTGGCCGTATTTTTTTCGAATGATTGATCTGTGGAAGTTACGGGATAAAGTGAATTGCCGCAGTTCTTAAACAAGACCGTCAAAGAACTGCAGCATTGACCGGTTATCTTCTTTGTTAATGACACAACTCATTGGTTTTGATGAGGTTGTTTATGAACAGAGAGTATCACAAATGGTATAGCCCGCATCTGGGCCGAGAGATGGAATTGCTGATATTCGGTCATGCCGGCGCGAAAGTGTTGATTTTCCCGACTCGCTGCGCACGTTTTACGAATACGAGCAGCTCGGCTTGGTGCATGCCCTGAGCGCCAAGATCAATGCCGGGCAATTACAACTTTATTGCCTGGATAGCATCGACGCCGAAACCTTCTACTGTGATTGGAACTGGCCGGGAGACCGCGTTCGCCGTCATATGCAGTATGAAGAGTACATTCTTAACGAGGTGTTCCCATTGATGCGGTTGAAAAACGCCCATCCCTGCACTATCTCGCATGGCTGCAGCTTTGGTGCGTTTCAGGCCGTCAACATTGCCTTCCGTCATCCGCATCTATTCCAGAAAGTAGCCGCCTTGAGCGGTCGCTACGATCTGACCCAGCCCGTTGATGGATTCCGGGGACTCTTCGATGGTTACTATGATGATTTAGTATATTTCAATACGCCGAGCCATTTTGTCCCTAACTTAGGCAACGATTCGACTCTGCACCATATGCGGCAGATGGATATTGTGATGGCCATCGGCGAGCATGATCCTTTTCTCGAAAACAACCGCAACCTCAGCGCTACGTTGTGGAGTAAGGGCGTTTGGAACGCCTTGCACGTTTGGAATGGTCGAGCTCATAGCGCCTCTCCGTGGCGTAAGATGGTGCCGCTTTATGTATAAAGGTTTTTTCGAGCCACCTAGCCGGTAAACACCTGATTCCAAGTGCCGACTGATTTTTCGGCAACCCATTCTGCTGTTTCTTCGGAGAAGCGGACAAAATGGGCGCTTTTTAGGTGCTCCTGAAACACGGCCTCATCAGTATAGATTTCGTAAAGGAAAATCCGCGTTGCGTCGTTGGGATCTTGACAGACATCAAAGCGAATACACCCTGCTTCCCGTTCCAGGGAGTTTTGGGCTTGCTTGAGCAGCGCCTGCATAAATTCATCACTGTGCTCAGGGTGAGAGGTGAAATGAACGGTTACGACATACACGGAATATTCCTCCAAAACTTATCCAAAGCGGGCTTGTAAATCAGCTACTTGCTCCGGCGTCAGGAACCGGGTCTTATGCTGCTGTAACATGAGAAATAGCTTGGCGGTTTCTTCTAACTCTTCAATAGCAAAAAACGGCATCATGGAGAGACTTGCCTGCCACCACCGGGCCATGATTGGCCAGCAGCACCGCGTGATGTTTCGAGGCCATTTCTCGAACTGCTTTGGCTAAATTGATGTCGCCGGCGGGAAATAAGGAATCAATGGCAAGGTGCCGATTTTCATCACGTAGTAAGCGGTAATCGGCGGCAGAACGATT
>JAAUQA010000161.1 GCA_012032855.1 Candidatus Competibacteraceae bacterium | reverse complement strand
ATATTGAGCAATTATTGAAGGTGTGCATGAATTACGTGATCGCGGCAATACCATAGTCGTCATTGAGCATAATTTAGATGTTATCAAGACCGCCGATTGGCTGATCGATCTGGGACCCGAAGGTGGCGAACGCGGTGGAGAAGTCGTGGCCACCGGTATGCCGGAAGCGCTGGCCGAACATCCGCACAGCTATACCGGGCAGTTTCTTAAACCGCTGTTGGCGAATCATCAATCGGCGTCGAGGAAAATTTCCTGAAGTGGTTTTTGGCCGTTACATTCAGTGATTGTCCAGCGAGAATCGACTAAACGGATTGCCGAGCATCAATTGCATAGCCGCTTCCGAACCCAGCGCTTTGCTGAATAGAAATCCCTGCATTTGCAGGCATCCCAAGGCCCGTAAATACTCTACCTGAGTTTCAGTCTCTACTCCCTCGGCAATCATATGACGTTCCAAACCTTTTGCCATTGCTACGATAGCCGCTACCACCGAGCTTCTATGGGTAGTCGATTTTACATTACGCAAAAAAGAGCGATCGATTTTAATCGTATCAATCGGTAATTGCTCCAGATAACTCAGCGACGAGTACCCGGTGCCAAAATCATCTATGGCAATGTGGATACCCCAGCCACTCAGTTCGCTGAGTTTTCGGATCACGCTATTCATATCTTTCATGATGACGCTTTCGGTGATTTCCAATTCAATCATTGACCCAGGAATTTCATAGTCACGTAGCATCCCAACCATTTTTCCACAAAATCAGCTTGTTCGATCTGCTTCGCAGAGAGATTTACTGCCAACCGAACCGCAGTTAAACCGTTATCACGCCAGCGTTTGAGCTCTAAACACGCCGTTCGCATGATCCATTCGCCAAGGTTAACGATGAGCCCGGTTTCCTCGGCGAGAGCGATAAACTCTGAGGGCGAAACAACCCCTTTCAGCGGATGATTCCAACGGATTAACGCCTCCATGCCGACAATAGTGCCTGAACTAATATCAATTTGGGGTTGATAAAAAACTGCGAATTGTTGAGCTTCCAGCGCTTTACGCAGGCTGGTTTCCAACGAGAGCCATTCGCTGAATGTTTTATTCATTTGATTGTTATAAAACTCATAGCCCCCTTTGTTATACTTTTTACAATGATACATCGCGATATCGGCGTGTTTAATCAGATCGCTAATCGTTATGCCATGTTTAGGAAAAAGTACGATGCCGATACTGACGCCCAAAAAAAGCTCATGATTTTCTATAACAAAGGGCTGCTTCAATTCAGTAATCAGCTTGGCTGCGATTGTTTTTGCATCTTCGGGGGCGCTCACGCCAGGGGCCAATAGCATAAACTCATCGCCACCAATACGTGCTAATGTATCGCTTTCTCGTAGACAACACATAAGACGTTTAGCCACTGCTTGAAGCAGTCCATCTCCGATCATATGGCCTAGAGAATCGTTCACGAACTTAAAACGATCTAAGTCGAGGAACATGACTGTAAATCGTTCCTGGTGGCGTTTGCTGTGATTGATTGCACAACTTAGCCGATCCTTAAAAAGCTTTCTATTTGGCAGGCCGGTCAGCAAATCGTGATAAGCCTGAAAATTGATTTGTTCCTGCGCCTTTCTTCGTTCGGTAACGTCCCTGGCTACCCCGAAAACCACGGCGGACTGATTAGCTCCAGAAAGAACTCTTTGATCAACGAGTTCGGAAACTTTACAATGGGGTAAAATACGTTCGATCAACATGAATGTGTTTTCAAAAAACGTGGCTCCCGGACGCCATTTTTATATTTAATACGTATTTCTGCTTTACTAAAAATACTCTCATTTTTTTTCAGCTTTTTGAGAGTATGATCTGCGGCATTTATATCCTTTTCATGTACTAGGTCAGAGTAATGTCTTCCTAATACCTCTTTAGGGGAATAGCCTAATAAGGAATCTACTCTATCATTAATGAAAACTACTTTTCCCTCACTATTAAGTATGTAAATAATATCAGGTGAACATTGAACCATATGGCGGTAAAATTTCTCCGACTTCTCAATTTTTTTTTGGAGATTCAGGTTTTCAATTTCTAAATATTTTCGATTGGCTGCATTTTCAATAGTTTTAAAAAGCTCCTCAGCGGTATAAGGTTTACGCAAGAAGTCATAAGCACCACGGCGCAAGGATTCTATTGCCGATTCGATCGATGTGTCACCACTAACAACAATAATCATTGTGTTGATACTGTGCTGCTGAATAAAGTCCATCACTTGATGGCCATTCATGTCGGGCATGATAATATCAAGCAACAGAATATCGTAGCGTTCACGTTCCAAAAGTGAGATCGCTTGCTGGCCTCCCTGAGCAGTTTGTACTGTGTAACCAGCAGTCAAGAGGAGTTGCTCAAGACTCAGCAACATACGCAGGTCATCATCTACGGCGAGAATTTTGGGCTTGTTCATTTTTTGGTTATTAGGCGAAGCTCGACTTTTTCAGGCGAAGCTCGACTTTTTTTCAAGTTTGAGAACATGCATCCTGCTTATAGCGCTATTTTGCGCATAGTATCGTAGAGAATACAATAGGCTATTCTTGTTAAGCTTTTTTGCCTGAGGATGGCGGTGTGCGGGTGAGCGGGTAATCTGTTACCGACTCATGGGTGGGCTGGTTACTATTCTTAATCTTCCGACAGGTTTGATCAATAAGTCATCGGTACTGATCATTGCAGAGTGCAAAAAAGGTTGCGGCATTAATATTAGCGGTTACAAATTCTTGGGATCAGGATTTGAAATCTAGTGCCTAATTTTGAGTTACTTTTACAACTGATATGACCTTTTAGTTCATCCACAAGATTTTTGACGATATGCAACCCCATACCGGAGTGGTTTTTTCCTTTGGTGCTGATGACCGGCTTAAATAAATTCGCCAAAATATGAGAGGGTATGCCTGGCCCTTTATCTTCGAACGTGATCTCGATAAAATGGGTGCCGTTCAAAATGACATTGTCCTGGGTTGACACTGAAAGACTTTCCGAAGTTGGAGTAGCTTCAATGGTATTCATAATAAGGTTAGTTAAAATCTGTTTGAGAGCGCTTGGTTCTGTGATAATGGGAGGTAATGACTCATCAAGGTCGAGTTGAGTTTTGATGTTGATTGAGGCGAAGAAAGAACGCTGCATGACTTTGATTAGATCAGTAATAAATTTATTGATATCAACAGGCTTAATATCATGCGGCTGATCTTTTGCTAGGTTTGAGAAACGCCGAATAATATCACCGATACGGTCAATCTCTTCTCTAACCACGCGTAAGTCGTCCTGTACCGCGTCGTTTTTGTCTAGTTTGAAGCCAATAATACTGGTGTAGTTTCTGATAATACTGAGAGGGTTGTTGGCTTCATGAATCATGACTTTTAGCTGAGCATCCTGGATAAGCTTTTCTCTTTCCTTAGTGAGGCGACCTTGTTCTTGCTTGGTTTGTGCAGCATTGATACAGTCTGCAATTCGGCGCATCAACACTATTGCCAACCCCTGCCTGGATTGTATTTTTCGCAAGTCTTCCTCATTGACTCCCAGTGCGATAACACCAATCGGTTTATTCTGCATCGACAGAGGGAAACAGATCATGCCATTGTTTTTTAATAACTTGGTAAGTTGCTGATCGACGACAGCAAGATTCATCCTATTTTCAGAAAAAGAATTGAGCGTTTCGTTAGTTAAAAGAGCATCACTTAAAAGACTTCTTGCTTTTTTAATGGAATATTGAAGACGTGACTGGGAAAGGTATTATTTACGGAGCTTGCATTGTAGATGCTGCTACTCGTACGATCATAGAGAAACACAACGATGTTCTGAACCCCTAGAGAAATAACAAGGTTTCTATATACATTTTCCAGTACATCAACCATGTCATTCTTGCGCTGCCAGTTTAACTCATTGACTAATATAATATCGCGTAGTTTTTCTCCTAAATACAATTTTTTCTCATGCTGAGTTACTGTGGTTTCCGTGCCCTCGTCGATATCCAGCTCTAAAGTTTCTACTATTGAAGATAAAGTTTTGCGGATTTCGATCATTAAATCCATCACTGTTCTGCGATTCAGGTTAAGTGCTTGACTCGCAGCAGTAAAAATTTCATCCCCTGATGATTTTTCGGCTTCAAAAACTACCAAGTTGGCCAAATTCACAATTTTTACCAACATATGGGCGTCCATGATTCTAGATGCAGGTTCGTGATGGTAAAATACGGCATCGGCCATAAATGATCCAAGATTCCAGGCATTAATCAGCTGAGTACCGAGCTCGATATGCGTAATCCCGCAGTGTTCTTGCTCCAGTGACAGCAGTTCATCAGGGCTAAAATCTTTTTCAAGGCATCGATCATATTCGGCTTCAAAATATTGGCCAACATCAATTGACCGATATTATGCAATAACCCACAAGTATAAGCTTCTTCAGGGGAGGGGTAGTTGACCGTGCTTGCAATCAGTTGTGCGGCGATTGCGGTATGTAGAGAGTTTCGCCAAAATTTTTGAAATAACGGTTATCCTCGATAGGTTGAGAAGAAAAGAACTGTTCAATGGCGTGAACCATGACAATGTTTTTTACGGCATCAAATGGTAATTTTCTTATCGTGCCGTGTAGTGACGATGGTTTTTCCTGGTCAGTAATAAGCGACGTACAACGCACTTCCATGATTTTTGCTGTTAGCGCGATGTCGACGCTGATTATCGGCAACAGTTTCTCGCTAGAAGTCTCTTCCTTGAATAGCAACTCTATGATTTTAAGCAGTAATTGAGGTGATGAAGGTAATTTTACGAGCTCCATGTATATCCTTGCATCTTCAAAATAATCTGCATTTTTAGTTTATTAGTTCTTGTCATAGAATGGCTTGGCAGTAGTTTTTAGCATCACTTTTTTACGAAGATACGGAGTACTTGATGCAATACATCAGCACCCGGGGCGGCATGACGCCCAAATCCTTTTCGGAAATTCTCATCGAAGGGCTGGCACCGGACGGCGGGCTAGTCATCCCCGCAGCTTATCCTGTCGTGTCTGGTTCGACCCTGGCCGACTGGCGAAAGCTAAGCTATCGAGACCTCGCGTATGCCATTCTTGGTCAGTTTGCAACCGACATTCCACGGGAGGACTTACGGGCTTTGCTCGCTAAGACTTACTCTGCAACTCACTTCGGTAGTGAGTCCATTACGCCCGTAAAGTCTATGTTTGATAACGTGTATTTACTGGGCTTGTCCAATGGCCCAACCCTGGCTTTTAAAGATATTGCAATGCAATTTCTAGGCCATTTGTTTGAGTGGGTGCTAAATAAAACAGATAATTGCTTGAATATTCTAGGGGCCACTTCGGGAGATACCGGTTCCAGTGCCGAGTACGCCATGCGCGGCAAACAGCGTATTAGCGTTTTTATGCTGTCACCGCACGGCAAAATGAGCCCTTTTCAGTCAGCGCAAATGTTTTCCTTGGATGAGCCGAACATTTTCAATCTAGCGGTTCGAGGGGTGTTCGACGACTGCCAGGATTTGGTCAAGGCAGTTAGCCAAGACGCTGAGTTCAAATCCCGTTACCGGATCGGTACGGTCAATTCAATTAATTGGGCGCGAGTAGCCGCCCAGATCGTCTACTACTTCAAAGCCTACTTCGCCGTTACCCGCACTAACGATCAAGAAATCGCAGTGGCCGTGCCCTCCGGCAATTTCGGCAATATTCTCGCCGGCCATATCGCCCGTCAGATGGGGTTGCCGATTCGACGCTTGATTCTGGCGACTAACGAAAATAATGTCTTGGATGAGTTCTTCCGCACCGGCATTTACCGGGTCCGCACCAGTGATCACGTATTCACGACCAGCAGCCCATCTATGGATATTTCCAAGGCGTCTAATTTTGAGCGGTTTATTTTCGATGTGGTCGGGCGGAATCCGGACACGGTGAGGCAACTCTGGCAACAAGTTGAACAAACCGGTTTTTTCGATCTGAACGGTACTGAATATCGCCAAGAGATGGGGAAGTTCGGTTTCGTATCAGGCACCAGCAACCATCAAAATCGTTTGGAAACGATTCGCAAGGTGTATGCCGAGACCGGAATCATCATTGATACGCACACTGCCGACGGTATCAAAGTCGGCTTGGAATATCACGAAGAGGACGTCCCGTTGGTGTGTTTGGAAACGGCGTTACCGGCTAAGTTCGAGGAGTCCATTCAAGAAGCGCTGGGGCGCAAGCCGGAGCGGCCTGCAGGGTACGAGGATATTGAGCGCAAACCGCAGCGTTTCGAAGTGATGGATGCGGATTTGACAGCGCTCAAAGCATATATTGCGGAACACGCATTACAGCGCTCATGACCACAAACGGTCAAGGCTAATGAACTTGTTCAACAATGGTATTTACTTGAAACACCATGATTAATAAAACATTCATACTCATGTTGCCCATGCTTTTACTGCTCGGCTGCTCAGACAGCGAACCCGAAGTGAAACAGGAACGAACTGTCGACAGCGTCATCGTGAAAGAACAACTACGCGCCATCGAAAAAGCCAAAGGCGTCGAACAGACTCTCCAAAATGCCGTGCAACAGCGGGATCAGGAGATGGAAAGACAAAACCAGCAGTAATCCAGCACCGTTGTCAGAACGTCTGACCTAAGAATAAATACAGCGAGCCATTGCCTCCTTCGGCATAACCGCCACCTAAATACAACGGTCCGAGGGGGGTATCCAATCCTAAAAAGAGGCTGCCGGCAGTAAGCAAGGAGTTCAGTTTGATGTCGTCGGTATCCTCCCACACATTGCCGATTTCCAACGATCCCCCGAGATAAATCGGCAGAGTAAACGCCGCCGAAGCGTCATCCAGCCGATGCAAATAGACCAACTGTCCCAACCCAAGGTATTCGCCGGAAAGCTCTCGGCTCTGGAAACCCGATAAATTGAGAAAACCGCCCAGTAGAAAACGGTTTTGCGGACCCAATGTGCCGTCCAGCCGCCCCTGTAACACAACGCGCGGAATAATGGTGTCTTTACCCCAGCTCAATGGCCAGACCCCGTCAAAGCTTAACGTTTGAAAGTCATTGTCGGCCCCCAGCTCTGCTAAAGACAGGACATAGTCAATGCGCGTTTCCTGCCCCTGCGTCGGGAAATTCACATTGTCCAAAGTATCCTTCCACCATCGAAGTGAAATACCCCC
>JAAUQA010000160.1 GCA_012032855.1 Candidatus Competibacteraceae bacterium | reverse complement strand
CGGCTGATCGCCGGATGCAAGAAGCGGTAAAAGCCGGGTTGATGTTCCACTAACAAGCCGGTTTCACGGACATAGTCCATTAATCGGCAGGCCCAATCCCGATCTTCTTCCGGGTGCAGTTCGGTAAGCGCAACAATCAGGGTATCGTCGGCGAGTATCAGCGGGCGCGCACAGTCGTCGTTATCTTCTTGGTTATCCCATGCGGAGGTGGCTAGTCGGCCCAAAGCCCACAGTAAATCCTCTGCATTGAGTTCGATATCCTGCAGAAAACCAATCAAGGTGGGATGCTGTTGCAGCAATCGGTCTACGGACTGAACCAATAGCCATGCCGATTGTACAGATGGGGTTTGGCTCTGATTGATCCCCGCTCCGATGAGGGTGAGTAACAGCGGATCCACCGTCAGCAGGTTTCGTTTAGACCACTCGACAACCCAGTAGAAACAGTCGATTAAGGCGGGTATCTGTTGTTCAGATGACGATTGTCGCGCAGCTAAATCCGCACAACAAGCACGGATAAACCGATCAACCTGATGGTCATCCCAATCCATTAATTCCGTGGTGGGGAAGCGCCGTTCCGGCAATCGCTCGCTAGGCTGGCGATAGTTGTCCGATCGGCAGGTCACCAGTAATCTGGCGCGATGATAGCTTTTGGCAAAATCAGTGATCGTGTCCAACACTGTGCGTCGCAACGGTTCAGGTACACCGTCGAGATCATCCAACAACACCAAAGCTTGGCCTTTATCCGCCGCTGTAGCTAACAATTCTTCGGCGAACGCCAAGCCACGCTGGTCGAGATCATCGCTGATATAAGCCCACAGCACCGCAGCGAACGCATCGGGCAACGCGGGTTTTGCTTGCAACCAGCAGGCGAATTCCCGCACATTTACGAATACCGGTAGCCAATCCCGTTCATCTTCGGGCCAGCGTTCCAAACCTTGCCAACACCCACCGGCGAAAGCCAGCCCTAAGCGTTTCAACAAGGCAGTTTTGCCACTGCCCTCCTTGCCGAGTAAAACCAAGCGACGGTTTTGTTCAATGACATCGAACACTGGAATAGTTGTCACTAACGGATTCGCGGCAGGTTTTTTAATCGGATTGGATTGCGCATTCGGCTCTACAAAAACCTGTTCCAGGGCTGGCCAGTGCTGTGCGGAATCGGCGTTCGGGTCCCGTCCGCCCGACAACGCCAGGGCGCAACGCTGGGCGATGACACGGCAATAAGTGTTCCGTGCTTCTGCTTTATTTTTTGGGGTTGGGCCGTTGTAGTATCCCGGTTTAGCCGTGGAGCCCGATAACTCGTTTGTGGTGTCCGGCAAAGGCTCGGGAGATGGACTGGTCATGGCGGTGGATTAGAAATCCGCGTTCTTGGGGGTGCGGGGGAAGGGAATGACATCCCGCACGTTACCCATGCCGGTGATATAACTCAAGGTGCGTTCGAAGCCCAACCCAAAGCCGGCATGGGGCACGGTCCCGTAGCGGCGCAGGTCCCGATACCACTGGTAAGTCACTTTATCCATACCCGCCCCATCCATGCGCCGATCCAACACATCCAGCCGCTCTTCGCGTTGACTGCCGCCGATGATCTCGCCAATGCCCGGTGCCAATACGTCCATCGCCGCCACGGTGCGCTCGTCGTCGTTCAAACGCATATAAAAGCTTTTAATCTCGGTGGGATAATTCATGACGATGAGTGGTCGACCGACATGTTCCTCGGCCAGATAGCGCTCGTGTTCGGATTGTAAATCGACTCCCCAATGCACGGGAAATTCGAAAGTCTTGGGCGCGCGTTGCAAAATTTCAATCGCTTCGCTGTAGTCCATACGGGCAAAAGTGGAATGGATAATTTTCTCCAACCGGTCAATACAGGTTTTGTCGATCCGCTGGGCGAAGAACGCCATATCGTCGGCTCGTTCTTCCAGTACGGTTTGGAAAATGGCTTTCAGCAAATTCTCCGCCAGATCGGCGTTGTCGTGCAGATCAGCAAAGGCGATCTCCGGCTCTACCATCCAAAATTCCGCTAGGTGTCGGCTGGTATTGGAGTTCTCGGCGCGGAAAGTGGGGCCGAAGGTATACACTTTGGAAAGCGCTAGACAATACGCTTCGACATTGAGCTGGCCGGAGACTGTGAGAAAGGTTTCGCGGCCGAAAAAATCCTGACTGAAATCGACTTGTCCGGTTGCGGTGCGGGGTAAATTAGCCAAATCCAAGTTGCTGACCCGAAATAACTCACCGGCACCCTCGCAGTCGCTGGCTGTGATGATCGGGGTATGAATCCAGTAAAAGCCGTGCTCGTGGAAAACCGATGGATCGCTTGGGACAGACTATGCCGCACCCGGGCGACAGCGCCCAAACTGTTGGTACGGGGACGCAGATGCGCAACGCTGCGTAGATGTTCGAAGGTATGCCGCTTGGCCGCGACCGGATAGGTTTCCGGTTCATCGACCCAACCAATCACCTGGACTTGAGTCGCGTGTAACTCCATTCGCTGGCCTTTGGCCGGAGAGTCTACCAAGGTTCCTTCGACAGTGAGGGCGCAGCCGGTACTGAGCCGCATGATTTCGGTCTGATAATTCGGCAGTTCGGAGGGGGCTACCACCTGTAGCCCGGCAAAACCGGAGCCGTCGTGCAATTCGATAAAAGACAGGCCGGCTTTAGAATCGCGCCGGGTACGCACCCAACCGCTAACGGTCACGGCATTACCCATTGGAATCTCGCCATTGAGCAGGCTGGCTATAGTCGTGGTTGGCATCGCATTATTAGTGTTGGTATTCGCTAAGATGGGCGCACGGAACCCACCGCCAAGTTATAGGGCGTGCATATGACAGACGAATTAAAACAACTTGCCGTACTTGCGCAAATACTGTTCCCTGGCTTGTTCAACCCACTTATCGCGCCGGATGCGACCGGGGAACTTGAGTACCGTGGTTTCCAGATGTTGAATCTCTTGCTCGTCCAGTTCGGCGAGTTGCCGATAATTGATAATCCCTTGTTCGTTCAGTTTTTTCTCCAGCACCGGACCAATGCCCGCGATCGTTTTCAAATCATCCGGTGGATAAGGGGTAGCGACCGGTTCAGCGGATTTCACTGTCGTTACGACTTCGGTTCGCGCTGGTGCTGGTGCCGGTGCTGGTGATTCGGTGTTTTCAGCGACATCCGCAAAATCGGCGTCGCTTTCTGTGGGCTCCTCCCAGGCGTCAGTGGGTTCAGTCGCTTCTGCGATGAGATCCTGCCCGTTCATAAGCTGCGGATTGATTTCGCCGCCTCGCAACATCGCGAAACATTCATCCCACAACTTAGCCTGACAGCGTAACCAGTGCCGCATGGCGCCTTCCAGCTGTCGCGTCAACCCCGCAGAAGGGTCCGTTTCCCTGGCTTGATTAAGCATTTGTTGCATCCATCGTTCCATTAGCGCAGCTTCTGTGGTTAAAGTCTGCTTGACGGTGTTTTCCCAAAATGAAAGATTCTTTGAATAGTTTTGCCACCAATTCATGTCAGTCGCTGCTTGGCCAGCAGGCAACAGAGTGGAAAAACCTTCTCGAAGGCGTTTTTGCATTGCAGCCCATTCTTTAAGAATCTGTTCATTGTACTGCTGGGACATGTTGTGCATTCCTCCATGCTGGAGCGTGTTGTCGAAGGGTGCCGACTGTTGCAGAGTACATTAGGGTTGAATGCGGACCGCCAGCACGTCGCAAGGCGCACCGTGTAATACTGCATTGGCGGTTGAACCCAATAGCAAGGCCAAGCCGTGGCGACCGTGACTGCCAACCACAATCAGATCGACATGGTGGTTGGTGGCGGTTTCGAGAATACCGGCTTTAGTGGACAAGGAAGAGACTACCCAACGGTTCCCGTCCTCAATGCCCAGTTCTTCGGCCATGCGCGCCAGGGAATCTTGCGCTTCACGCAGTATTGAGTCGGCGGGCATTTCGGGCAGTACCGGAATGAGTTCATAGCCCATACTGATGTTGAGTTCCTCGACCACATGGACCAGGCTCAGCCGAGCCCCGTTACGCTCCGCAAGATTTTTGGCGCGAACCCCCACCGCCAACGCTTCCGGCGAGAAATCCGCCGCCCACAGCACGTGCTGGTAAGCGCTCATCTTTAGTCTCCCGTTCTCTCAAACCCCTGGCTATGATGATTACCCAATTGCCAGATTATCTTCAGTTAGTGTTGCCAACCAGCCTCGAATACGGGTCGCCAGTTCCAGATAAAGTTGCTGTAACCACCAGCGTCTTTGCTGCGGATCGCCATGAAAGTCAATCGGATCGGGTAAATGCCAGTAAAGCCGCACAGGTTCACCAGGAAAGTCGTCGGCATAGTCGATGCATTGGTTAGACAAGGTGATGATGTAATCGAAATCCTGATCCATAAAATGTTCCATGGACTTACCCATTTGTCCTGAGATGTCGATGCCCATATCCGCCATCACTTCAATGACCAGCAGATCGAAAGGCTCGGGCTGGATACCGGCGCTATAGACCTCCACGCTAGCTCCGCCTAGCCGGCGTAGTAAGGCTTCGGCCACTTGTGAGCGGGTGGCGTTGCGGTCACAAATAAACAGTACGCGTACCGGGTGCACGATTTCCGCCTCCTGTTCAGTGTTTACACACATTCGGCGACGTGATCGAATCTCCCTATGCCATGTGTCTGCCGAGGTTACAACCCTTCTTCCAACAGCAGTTGGAGATACTGACGGGTATGATCGTGAATCGGATCGTCAGCGGGCAATTGCCGGCGCGCTTGCTGTAGGGTTGCAATACCCTGTTGCAGCTGCACCAAGCCCAGGTTGTGCAACACTTTGGGGTTGTCACCGTACTTGAGGGCTTGCCGATACGCCTGTTGGGCGTCCTCTAAGCGATTGTTTTCTGCGTAAAGATTACCCAGTTGAAACCAGGGGTCCAGGGTCTCTGGATAGGCCCGCGTCAGTGCCTGATAGTAATATTCGGCATCGCTAAACCGCCCTTCGCTGTGGGCTCGCCGTGCTTGCTCAGCCACGTCGACCGATCCGTTATCGTCTCTATTGAGTATAGCGCAGCCCGATAAAACAGCGCAGAAGAGCAACACGGCAAGTTTGCGCACCGTCATTTTTTTGCATTTAAATCTGTTGTTGCTGACATTCTCAGTTTGCCCTTCGCTTGCCTTCTTTACAATCGGATCAACGAAAATACGCTATGCGCGCTATTGATTGCTAAGCGCATTCGCCTTCGGCCTCTAATCAATCGGAAAAGCGTACCCCTATCAATTGACTGTGTAGGCGCTTCCAGTATGCTTTTTAAAACCTGTTACAGATTCATTGATGAGGAATTCCAATCATGAACAGAGCGATCACGCTCCTAGCTTTAGCGTTATTGACCATAACGCCCCACGCTTTGGCCGCAGACCCGGTCAAAATCGGCATGATCACCACCTTATCCACTAAAGCAGGCTATCTCGGCGAAGACATTCGGGACGGTTTTCGTCTGGCGCTGGATCAAGGCGAGGGCAAGTTAGGCGGTATCCCGGTAGAGCTGATTGTGGAAGATGACGGTCGCAAACCGGAAAAAGGCAAGCAAATCGCCGATCGCCTGGTCAAACGTGATCAGGTGAAACTCATGACCGGCATCGTGTTTTCCAACGTCGCTATGGCAGTGGTGCCGAAAATGGTGCGTAGCGGGGTTTCTACATCAGTGCCAATGCCGGCCCTTCAGAATTGGCAGGTAAAGGGTGTCATGAGAACTACTTTAACGTCGCTTGGCAAAACGACAATTTGCACGAAGTCACCGGGCAGTACGTCACGGAAGCCGGATTCAAGAAAGTCTATCTGCTCGCGCCTAATTATCCCGCCGGTAAAGATGCGCTGGCCGGGTTCAAGCGCTTTTATAAAGGCCCGATTGCCGGCGAAGTCTACACCAAGCTGGGGCAATCGGATTACGCGGCGGAACTGGCTACCCTGCGCGCCGCTGAGCCGGATGCGGTGTTCTTTTTCTTACCGGGCGGCATGGGGATCAATTTCATCAAACAATATGCGCAGGCTGGCCTTAATCAGACCATTCCGTTGTTCGGCCCGGCATTTTCCTTCGACGAACGCCTGCTGCAAGCGGTCGGCGAAGCGGCGCTTGGCGTCTACAACGGCTCGCAATGGTCGCCCGATCTGGATAATCCCGCTAACCAACGCTTCGTCGAGTCGTTTCGGGAGGTTTACGGTCGCATGCCCACCCTGTACGCTAGCCAGGGTTACGATACCGCGCTATTGATCGGCAGTGCTTTACAAGCTGTGGATGGCGATCTGAGTCGGGCGGACGATTTCCGGCGCGCGTTGGAAAAGGCCGATTTTGCGTCGGTGCGGGGTAACTTCAAATTCGGTCCCAACCACCACCCCATTCAGGATTTGTACATTCGCAAAGTCGTCAAGAACCCCGACGGCTATCCGACCAATCAAATCGAACGCAAGGTCTTCACCGACCACGCCGACGCTTACGCGGCAGAGTGCACCTTGTAAGGGATGTTGCTGTTCCTGGAGCAGGTGCTGAATGGCCTTCAGTTAGGCGTCATGTTGTTTCTGCTGGCCGCCGGGTTGACCCTGGTGTTCGGTATCATGAATTTGATCAATCTGGCCCACGGCTCCTTGTACATGATCGGCGCATATGTCGCCGCCACCGTGACGGGGCTGAGCGGGAGTTTTCTGCTGGGACTGCTGGCCGCATTGCCGGCGGCGGCATTGGTCGGGATGGCGATGGAAATCGTCGTGCTGCGTCACCTCTACGACCGCGATCATTTGGATCAAGTGTTGGCCACCTTCGGTTTGATCATGTTGTTCAACGAGCTCACCCGGATTCTATGGGGACGGCAACCGCTGTTTCTGGACATTCCGCCCTGGTTGGCCGGTACGGTGGAGATTATTCCCGGCGCCCCTTACCCGGCTTATCGGCTGGCGATTATCGGGGTTGGGATTCTGGTGGCGGTATTTCTCTATCTGCTCATCACCCGTACCCGGCTGGGCATGCAGATTCGCGCTGGGGCGACCAACCGCGAGATGATCGGTGCCTTGGGGGTTAATATCCGCTGGCTGTATACCCTGGTGTTCGGGCTTGGCGCGCTGCTGGCAGGACTGGCCGGGGCGATGGCCGGTCCGGCCGAGGCCCAGGCCGTGCCCGAAGTCAAACCGCTCGAGGTCGGCGCGGTGGCACCCGAATTCGCCCTGCC
>JAAUQA010000159.1 GCA_012032855.1 Candidatus Competibacteraceae bacterium | reverse complement strand
TGATTTCTTCACCCCCACCGCTACAGTCGAACCGGAAAATTTGCTCACCGGCCCGGATGGCATTGTTATGCCGATCATCACGGTGAACGATTTGCCACCGAACGGTCTGGTTGAGTTCTTCTTCTCTACAGTGGGGCCGGAGATTCGTTCTGATACGGTGACGGTTACTGTTACACCGGCAATGGGAGACGACGGTTAAGAACTAGCTAGTTTCCTACTGCAGCTCTTTTTCCATACCCCTGGCTTGCCAGGGGTATTTTTGGTGAATCTGTTCGGCATGAAGCACTCTAGTAATCTGTTTTTGATCGGCCCTATGGGATCCGGCAAGTCCACGGTGGGACGCCGTCTAGCAAGGGTGTTGGGCCGTGAGTTCATTGATAGTGATAAGGAGATTGAGCAGCGGACCGGTGTAAGCATTTCGTTGATTTTTGAAATTGAGGGAGAAAGCGGTTTTCGGGGGCGGGAAAAAGCGATAATTGCCGAACTTACTTTACGGTCGGGGATCGTATTGGCTACCGGTGGCGGCGTGGTATTAGACTCCGACAATCGCCGTTGGCTGATACAGCGAGGCTTAGTGGTTTTTCTTAGCGCCTCGGTGGATGAGCAACTTCGTCGTACTCGTCGAGACTCAGGGCGACCTTTATTACAAACAGGTAACCCACGCAAACGATTGGAAGAGCTGTTTCGCATTCGCGATCCACTTTATCGAGAAATCGCTGATTTGATCGTGCGCACCGACGAAAGCCCGTCTCGGCGTGTCGTTGAAAACATTGTGCGGAATTTGCCCGACTGCTGGCAGTCCAGTCGGCCTGAGTCAGACAGTTAACCCGTTATGAAAGACATGGCATTATGCAAACCTTATCGGTAAATCTGGGTGAACGTAGTTATCCGATTTACATCGGCGCAGGTTTATTAGGTCGCCCTGAATTATTGCGTCCACATATCCCAGGTCGACAGGTATTATTGGTCAGCAATGAAACCGTGGCACCGTTGTATCTGGAGAAAGCCCAAACGGCCTTGTCCGAACTCCAATGGGATACTGTCATTCTGCCCGACGGTGAACAATACAAAACACTGGATGTATTAGGGCGGATATTCGACCAATTATTAAGGCAGCGCTTCGAGCGAGGTTGCACACTCATTGCCTTAGGTGGAGGTGTGATCGGTGATATGGTTGGTTTCGCCGCTGCCTGCTACCAACGCGGGGTGCATTTCATCCAGATACCCACGACTTTGTTGGCGCAAGTCGATTCATCGGTGGGGGGCAAAACCGGCGTAAATCATCCATTGGGGAAAAACATGATCGGGGCTTTTCACCAGCCTCGTTGCGTGTTGGCCGATACCGATTCTTTAAACACCTTGCCGGACCGTGAACTCAGCGCCGGTCTGGCAGAGGTGATTAAATACGGATTAATTGGCGATTTGCCGTTTCTGGAGTGGTTAGAACAGTCTATGGAGGCATTGGTCGCGCGGAATCCGGACGCCTTGACCCATGCCATTTTGCAATCCTGCCGCAATAAGGCGCAAATCGTCGCCGCCGACGAACGTGAAAGCGGTATTAGGGCGTTGCTTAATTTAGGACATACGTTCGGCCATGCGATTGAAACCGGCTTAGGTTACGGTGCGTGGCTGCACGGTGAGGCCGTGGCAGTGGGTATGTGTTTGGCAGCCGATCTGTCAGCCCGGTTAGGTTGGCTCAGTGTTGAGCAGGTTGCTCGGATTATAAAGTTGGTGCAACGCGCGGGATTGCCTGTGCATTCCCCAGCGGCTTTGAGCGAAGAGGGATTTTTGCGTTTAATGGCAATGGATAAAAAAGTTCAAGGTGGCCGATTACACTTGATTTTATTGAAAGAGCTGGGACAGGGCATAGTCGTTGATGATATCGACCCGGAATTACTCCGCGCAACCCTGAGCAATGGATACGCTGCGACTTAAGCAGGGATGACCGCAAAAGAGTTGCAAACGAATTTAAGGCAGCCACCTATAAACCCCTAGTTTCTTTAGTATTTACTAGAACCGTTGGTGGTCGCTATACTGCAAGCACCCCCGCAAAAGGGGATTTCGGACACCTCAAGCACTAATAATCAACCCGCCATTAGTAGTCTCGGGTAAGTTCAGAGGCCGTTTTTTCGAGATAGAGAACGGGTCGTTCACTCGGTTGGCGATTCGTATGGTTTTTTCAGCGCGTGGAGTGGGTGTTATGCCTATGATCAATCATGAAGGCCTATATCGGTCTGAATTTGAAAAAGACAGTTGTGGCTTTGGCCTTATTGCACAAATGGATGATCAAGCAAGCCATGATCTGGTTAAGGCGTCTATCCATGCGCTGGCACGACTGACTCACCGGGGTGCTGTAGCAGCCGACGGCAAATCCGGAGATGGCTGTGGTTTGTTGCTGAAAAAGCCCGAACAGTATCTGCGTGATGTGGCTAAAAAGGCCGGTATTGAGCTGACCGAGCATTTTGGCGTCGGCATGGTATTTCTCAACCCCGATCCCCGCAAAGCCCAAGCGGCACGGACTCATTTGGAAGCGGAACTCACCCGGGCCGGACTGCAGCCGGGAGGTTGGCGCACGGTGCCGATCAACCCCGATGCCTGCGGAGAAGAATCACGGCGTACCTTACCGCTCATCGAACAAATTTTTGTCAACGCGCCTAGCGGATTGAATGTGGATGATTTCGAACGGGCTTTATTTATTGCCCGGCGGCGTACTGAGACGGCGCTCGAATCCAACGACCCGGTTTTTTATATTCCCAGCTTATCGGCCCGCGTTATCTCCTTCAAAGGCTTGGTCATGCCCGCCAACCTACCGGTATTTTATCTGGATCTCAATGAACCTGGCCTGGAGTCCTCCATTTGTGTATTTCACCAGCGGTTCTCCACTAATACGCTACCGCAATGGCGGTTGGCTCAGCCGTTCCGGTATTTGGCCCATAACGGAGAAATCAACACCATCCGGGGTAATCGAAACTGGGCCTTGGCGCGCGGGTATACTTTTTCCTCGCCGCTTATTCCGGATATGGCCGATATCCGCCCCCTGGTCAGCCTAACCGGTTCGGATTCTTGCAGCCTGGATAACATGCTTGAGGTGTTTTTAGCCGGCGGCATGGATATTTTTCGGGCCATGCGGTTACTGATTCCACCGGCTTGGCAAAATGTCGGCAACATGGATCCTGATCTGCGGGCGTTCTACGAATACAACAGCCAGCACCTCGAACCCTGGGACGGTCCCGCCGGCATCGTATTGACCGATGGCCGTTACGCGGCCTGTGCGTTGGATCGCAACGGCCTACGCCCGGCTCGCTATACCGTTACTCAGGACCGGCGCATCATCATTGCCTCCGAGATCGGGTGTGCGATGACCCGCCTGAAAATATTGTCGCCAAAGGACGGATGGGCCCTGGCGAGATGTTGGCGGTGGATACCGAAACCGGTCGATTGCTACAAGTGGCTGATATCGATAACGATCTTAAAAACCGCCAGCCCTATCGGCGTTGGTTGAGTAATAACATTCGGCGCTTGCGTTCCTTGTATGCCGCAGAACCTAACACGCCCCGGTTGACAACGGAGCAGCTAGCCGTTTACGAAAAGCTGTTTCAGGTCAGCTACGAAGAACGCGATCAAGTGCTGCGAGTACTCGCCGAGTCCGGTCAGGAAGCGGTGGGGTCTATGGGCGACGATACCCCCTTCCCGGTGTTATCTACCCGAGTGCGGTCGCTGTATGACTATTTCCGCCAGCAGTTTGCCCAAGTGACTAATCCACCGATCGATCCGTTACGCGAATCGATCGTGATGTCGCTGGAAACCTGTCTGGGAGCGGAATGCAATTTATTCGTGGAAAGCGAAGATTATGCGCCACGCTTGACCTCCAATTCCCCGGTATTGACCGAGGGCCGATTCAAGGCATTATTGGGGAATGCCGGGCCACGTTATCCCAAGCAGATTATTGAGCTGAATTATCATCCAGCTGCAGAGGATCTGCATGCGGCCGTGGAACGCATTTGCGACACCGCCATAGCGGCGGTGCACGCCGGCACGGTACTGGTCGTTCTGTCGGACCGCACGATTGCCCGGGACACACTGCCGGTTCATGCGTTGCTGGCGGTAGGGGCCGTGCATCATCGCTTGACTGCTGCTGGCCTACGCTGCAACGCCAATCTTATCCTGGAAACCGCCACCGCCCGTGACCCGCATCATTTTGCAGTGCTGCTGGGCTATGGCGCGACCCTGATATATCCGTATCTGGCCTATGAAAGTCTTCATGGCTTAGTCGGGCGGGGCGAAATTAAAGGCAAGGATATTGCTACGGTGAACGAAAATTACCGCAATGGCATCAATAAGGGCTTGTACAAGATCATCTCCAAAATGGGGGATTTCCACCATCAACAGCTATCGCGGTGCACAGCTGTTCGAAATCGTTGGCTTACATCATGAAGTGGTCGACCTGTGTTTCAAGGACACGGTAAGCCGTATTCAAGGTGCGCGTTTTGCGGATTTAGAAACCGATCAAAAGAAGTTGGCCAAGCTGGCGTGGAATCCACGCAAATCGATCGAACAGGGTGGTTTGTTGAAATATATCCATGGCGGCGAGTATCACGCTTTTAACCCGGAAGTCGTGCAAACCCTGCAAAGTGCGGTGAACAGCGGTGAATATACCGATTATCTGAAATTTGCCGAATTGGTGAACCAACGACCGGTATCCACATTGCGTGATCTATTCCGGTTACGCACCTCGGATGCACCCATTTCCATTGAGGAGGTCGAACCGATTGAGACTATTCTGCCGCGTTTCGATTCGGCAGGCATGTCGCTGGGCGCGTTGTCGCCGGAGGCCCATGAGTCTTTGGCGATAGCGATGAATCGGCTAGGCGGGCGTTCCAACTCGGGCGAAGGGGGCGAAGACCCGAATCGTTATGGCACCGAACGAACCTCCAAAATCAAACAGGTTGCATCCGGCCGGTTTGGCGTTACACCCCATTATTTGGTCAATGCCGAGGTCTTGCAGATAAAGGTCGCCCAGGGGGCCAAACCCGGAGAAGGGGGACAGCTGCCTGGTCACAAAGTCAACGAGATGATCGCTCATCTGCGCTTTTCCAAACCTGGTGTCGCGTTAATTTCACCGCCGCCGCATCATGACATTTATTCTATTGAAGACTTGGCCCAACTGATCTTCGATCTCAAACAGATCAATCCCCGTGCTTTGGTCTCGGTCAAATTGGTGTCCGTTGCCGGGGTGGGCACGATTGCCGCCGGGGTAGCCAAAGCCTATGCGGATTTGATCACGATTGCCGGATATGACGGCGGCACCGGCGCTTCGCCTCTAACCAGCGTCAAATACGCCGGTTCGCCCTGGGAATTGGGCGTCACCGAAACCCATCAGACTCTGCGTGCCAACAATCTACGCGATAAAGTGCGCTTACAAGCCGACGGCGGCTTGAAGACCGGAGTGGACGTGATCAAGGCGGCGATTCTGGGAGCCGAGAGTTTCGGATTCGGCACCGCGCCTATGGTCGCTTTGGGATGTAAATACCTGCGTATCTGCCATTTGAACAACTGCGCTACTGGTGTTGCGACTCAAAACAATGTGCTGCGTCTGAAACATTTCCGTGGTGACGCCGACAAGGTGGTGAACTACTTCCGGTTCGTTGCCCAAGAAGTGCGGGAAATTATGGCCAACATGGGGATTCGGCGTTTCGCCGATTTAATCGGCCGCACGGATTTGTTGGAAATCATGTCGGGCACGACCGACAAACAGCACAGCCTGGATTTGGCCCCGATTTTGTCGGAAGCCGGTTTGAGTCGCGACCTGCCGCAATTCTGCATTGAACCCCACAACCAGCCCTTCGACAAAGGGGAACTGGCGGAACAAATGGTGCAGGATTGTCTGTCGGCTATCGAAGCTAAGCAGGGTGGGGTGTTCTATTATGAGGTACGCAATATCAACCGTTCCATCGGTGCGCGCTTATCCGGTGAAATTGCCCGTCGTTACGGGAATTACGGTATGGCTGATCAGCCCATCGTGCTACATTTGACCGGCACCGCAGGGCAAAGCTTTGGTGTGTGGAATGCGGCCGGATTGCATCTGCATTTGGCAGGCGATGCCAACGATTACGTGGGTAAAGGCATGGCCGGCGGCAAACTGGTGATCCGACCACCTGAGGGCAGTCTTGTTGTCAGCCGCGACACCCCGATTATAGGCAACACCTGTTTGTACGGCGCTACCGGTGGCAAGCTGTTCGCTGCGGGAACCGCCGGAGAGCGCTTCGCAGTGCGCAACTCGGGAGCCTATGCGGTGCTCGAAGGTGTCGGCGATCACGGTTGCGAATACATGACAGGCGGCGTGGTGGTGATTCTGGGTGAACCGGCGTTAATTTCGGGGCCGGCATGACCGGGGGATTTGCCTATGTACTGGATGAACATAACGTGTTCGTCGACCGCTATAACCATGAGCTGATTGATATTCACCGGATTGATACTGAATACATGGAATTACAGCGCAACTACTTACATGGACTCATTGAGGAATTCGTGCAGGAAACCGACAGCGAGTGGGGTCGGACGATCTTGAACGATTTTAGGCGCTTCGCCAGCAAGTTTTGGTTAGTTAAGCCCACTGCGGCGGAACTTGACACCTTGTTGGATACGTTGCGGGAAGCCGCCTGATCCGTTTGCGAATGCCCCTGCGCCAAGATGTGGGGGAATGGGTTAACTATCTCACAGCTGCTACATTCAGTGATCTTCTATGTCGAAAGCCAAACCGATGTTGTTCATCGACGTGTCGCGCCAAACCCCGAAAAAAATGGGTGCTCGTCAACGTGTAAAGCATTTTAAGGAAATCTACGGCCAATTTGATTCCAGAACCGCCGCCGACCAAGCCGGTCGTTGTCTGCACTGTGGCAATCCGTACTGCGAGTGGAAATGTCCGGTTCACAACTACATCCCCAATTGGTTGCAGCTGATTAATGAAGGCAATTTGTTCGAGGCGGCGGAACTGTCGCATCGCACCAACTCATTGCCGGAGATGTGTGGTCGTGTCTGCCCTCAGGATCGGCTGTGTGAAGGCGCGTGTACCCTTAATGACGGTCCGGGTTGGCCACACAGCGAAGCGGACGACCCGGGGCTGGGCGCAGTCACTATCGGTGCCATCGAAAAGTACATTACCGACGAAGCGCTTAAACAAGGT
>JAAUQA010000158.1 GCA_012032855.1 Candidatus Competibacteraceae bacterium | reverse complement strand
CTTGGTTCTCATTCGTTGTAACGGCCTGCTGTTACAAAGCCGTTCCTTGTGGCGACGCCTGAGCAAAGGCGTTACAGGTTAGGATCGACGACGACTCGTCCCCGCACTTTACCGGCGATAATATCCCCAGCCAAGGCAGGAACGTCTTCCAGTCCAACGGTTTGAGCCGCTATCCGAACCAATGCGTCCGCGGGAAGATCTTGCGCCAAGCGGTTCCAAGCTAGGCGGCGTTTAGACGAAGGGCACATCACTGAATCCACCCCCAGCAAATTCACGCCGCGCAAAATAAACGGCATCACGCTAGTGGGTAAATCTGCGCCACCGGCTAAACCGCAGGCGGCAACCGTACCACCATAATCAACCTCGGCCAAAGCGCGGGCTAATACGGTATTGCCGACAGTATCAACCACCGCCGCCCAACGCTGATTCTCCAGGGGGCGAGAGGCAGCGGCCATAGCCTCTCGCTCGACACATTCACGGGCTCCCAATTCGCTTAAATAACTCCGGCTTTCCGGGCGACCGGTCACTGCAGCTACGGTATAACCGAGCTTTGCCAGCAAGGCGACCGCTATGCTACCCACTCCACCGCTGGCACCAGTGACCAAGACGGGCTTGGTCACGGCGGGGGTCAATCCCCCGCTCTCCAGGGCCAGCACACAGAGCATGGCAGTAAACCCGGCGGTACCGAGCGCCATCGCCTGCCACGTATTTAGACCGTCCGGTAGCGGCGTCAACCACCGCGATTGGAGTCGAGCGCGCTGGGTATAACCGCCCCAGTAGCGTTCGCCCACACTCCAGCCGGTCAACACGACTTTGTCACCGATCGCGTAATCAGGCGCCGCAGATTCCAGCACGGTCCCTGCTAAATCGATACCGGGCACCAAGGGAAATGTGCGGATGATTTTGCCTTTGCCTGTTACAGCCAAACCGTCCTTGTAATTGAGCGAGGAATACTCCACCGCAACCAACACATCGCCCTCCGGCAAGTCGGTTTCACTCAGGGCAAGAATGTTGGCGACGGTCCGGTCGTTGTCTTTATTGAGCATCAATGCCTTGAACGTGTTGTCTCGCATAAGCAAAACCCACCTATTACGCTATAGATTGATGACTTCCTTAGTCTATGAGGCTTAGGCAATCACCTTACATATTGCGACTTTGCGATAGAGTGAATACCATCGACTTTTTATACAGCCCATTTCCCTGCATAAAGTTCAGCGTAGTTGCTGATAGACGGGTTGTCGACCGCAGAAGACCACTTTACGATGGTAACCTTGCAATATTGCCATATAATTGAGAGACCTCCTGTTGGAGAGGATTTTAGTTGCTCGCGTCAGCGGGTATCTGCTAATCGTCAGAAAATCTAAAGGGTGAAGAATGAAAGTATTAGTTGCCGTTAAGCGAGTCGTTGACTACAACGTCAATGTGCGAGCCAAGACGGATGGAACCGGTCCGGATATCGCCAATGTCAAAATGTCGATGAACCCCTTCGACGAGGTTGCCGTGGAAGAGGCCGTCCGTCTGAAAGAAGCTGGCAAAGCCAGCGAAATCATTGCGGTTTCAATGGGCACCAGCGCTTGCCAGGACACCATTCGCACCGCATTAGCCATGGGCGCCGATCGCGGCGTTCTGGTGGAAAGCGATGCCGAGCTACAACCCTTGGCAATTGCCAAGCTGTTGAAAGCCCTAGTTGATAAAGAACAACCGGAGCTGGTATTGCTCGGCAAGCAGGCGATCGACGATGATTCCAATCAGACCGGCCAAATGTTGGCCGCTCTGTTGGGTTGGGCCCAAGGCACGTTCATCTCTAAGTTGGAATTGGGCGACGGTAAAGCCACAGTGGTGCGCGAAGTCGACGGCGGGTTGGAAACAGACGCCTTAACTATGCCGAGCGTGATCACCGTGGACCTACGCCTCAATGAACCGCGTTTCGTCAAACTGCCTAACATCATGAAGGCCAAGAAAAAACCTCTGGAGACCATCAAGCCCGATGCGTTGGGTGTCGATGTCACGCCGCGTCTGGCCTACTCGAACTATCGGGAGCCGCCCCAACGGCAAGCCGGTATTAAGGTGCCTGATGTCGCCACATTAGTCGATAAACTCAAGAACGAAGCGAAGGTGATTTGATCATGAGTGTGCTGGTTATTGCTGAACACGACAACGCCACTATCAAAAAGGCCACGCTGAGCACGGTCACTGCCGCCGGTCAAATGGGTGGCGATATCCATGTGCTGGTAGCCGGTCAGGATTGTCAGGCCGCTGCCGACGCCGCAGCCAAAATCGCAGGCGTCAGTAAGGTCCTGATTGCCGATGCCCCGCATTACAACCATGAACTGGCTGAAAATATCTCACCGTTGGTTGCCAAACTGGCGGCTGACTACAGCCATATCATCACCCCTGCTACCACTATGGGTAAGAACTTTATGCCCCGGGTAGCGGCGTTACTGGATGTGGCGCAAATCTCTGAGATCATCGCCGTGGAATCCGCCGATACGTTCGTGCGGCCCATTTACGCCGGCAATGTGTTCGTAAACGTCCAGTCCAAAGACGCGATCAAAGTGATCACCGTGCGTGCGACTTCTTTCGACGCAGCCGCAGCAGAAGGCGGCTCAGCCGCCGTCGAAGCCGTCGAAACCACTCCGGCGGCCGGCATGTCCGAATATGTCAGTCAGGAAGTCACCGAGTCGGATCGCCCTGAAATGACTAGCGCTAGGGTCGTCGTGGCCGGCGGCCGCGCTTTGGGCAGCTCCGAAAACTTCAAACTGCTGGATGACTTGGCCGACAAATTGGGTGCTGCCGTCGGCGCCACCCGCGCAGCAGTCGATGCCGGTTATGTCCCTAACGATTATCAAATCGGCCAAACCGGTAAGGTGATCGCTCCCGAACTGTACATCGGTATCGGGCTATCCGGCGCTATTCAACATTTGGCCGGCATGAAGGACAGCAAGGTCATCGTGTGCATCAACAAGGATGAAGAGGCTCCGATTTTCCAAGTGTCCGATTATGGGTTGGTGGGCGATTTGTTCACCGTTGTACCCGAGTTGACCAAAGCATTGTAAAACGACTGACGTCAGAGCGCGCCGCCGCAGTATTGGGCGGCGTCTTTTCGTCAGTTGCCTCTATTGATCGATTCCTCTCCCCAGGAGACCCACTATGACCGTATATGCCGCACCGATTCGCGACATGACCTTTGTGATCAAAGAACTGGCTGACCTGGACAAAGTTGCCGCCTTGCCCGCTTATGAAGAACAAGGTGTAGCCGATGTGGCGGAAGCCATTTTGGAAGAAGCCGGTAAATTCGCCAGCGAAGTGCTGGCCACCCTGAACTGGGAATCCAACCAGGAGGGGGCGCGTTTAGTAGACGGTAAAGTGCGCGCACCGCACGGTTTTGCGGATGCGTATAAACAATTTTCCGAAGGTGGATGGAACGGCTTGGCCGCGCCGGTCGAGTATGATGGCCAGGGCCTGCCGGAGTTGCTCAATACACCGACTTACGAAATGTGGAACGCCTCCAACATGTCCTTCGCCTTGGCCCCGTTGCTGGGTGCGGGCGCCACGGAATGCATCAAGCATCATGGTTCGGACGAGCAGAAGGCGACTTATTTGCCGAAAATGGTTGCCGGCGAATGGGCGGGCACCATGGATTTGACTGAACCTGCGGCAGGGTCCGATCTCAGTAACGTCAAGTGCAAGGCGGTCCCGGAAGGGGATCACTATCGGATCAACGGCACCAAGATTTTCATCACTTGGGGCGACCATGACATGACCGACAACATCATTCACTTGGTGTTGGCTCGGCTACCGGATGCTCCGGAAGGCGTGAAAGGTATTTCGTTGTTTTTGGTGCCCAAATATCTGGTCAAAGCCGACGGCAGTCTGGAGGATCAGATTAACGGCGTCCAATGTGTAGGGATTGAGCATAAGTTGGGCATTCACGCCAGCGCCACATGCTCACTGGCGTTATGAAGACGCCATCGGCTTTCTGGTGGGTACGCCCAACCGGGGCCTCATGCACATGTTCACCATGATGAACGAAGCCCGACTCAAAGTAGGTGTGCAAGGTTTGGCCGTTGCCGATCGTGCCTATCAGGCTGCTGTGCAATATGCCAAAGAACGTGTGCAGGGCTTTGCCATGAAGGGTGCGCGTGGTGGTGAACGGGTGTCGATCATCCACCATCCCGATGTGCGCCGTATGCTGATGACCATGAAGTCGCAGATTGAAGCGATGCGCGCCCTCAATTACGTTATCGCCATGCACATGGACATGGCGGCGCATCATCGGACGCTGCGGTACGCAAAGCCAACCACGCACGGCTGGATTTGCTGATTCCGGTAACCAAAGGCTGGTGTAGCGAAATCGGCATTGAGGTCGCCTCGCTGGCTATTCAGGTATACGGGGGCATGGGCTTTGTGGAAGAAAGCCGGGTTGCTCAGCATTTCCGTGATGCGCGTATCGCCACCATCTACGAAGGCACAACCGGTATTCAGGCCGCTGACTTGGTGGGACGCAAACTACCCTTGGATAAGGGTGCGGCGATGATCGAGTTGATCGCCGACATGCGTGCTGTAGAGGCACAACTGGGCGCTGCAACAGGAGACGATTTAGCGGCGATTCATAAATCCTTAGCTGCCGGAATCCATGCGCTGAGTAGTTCAAGCAATACGCTGGTTGGTGCGCTGGCTGAAGATCCGAGTGCAGCAATGGCAAATTCAGTCAATTACTTGATGCTGGTGGGTTATGTCTGCGGCGGTTGGCAGATGGCGCGTGCAGCCTTGATAGCGCATAAAAAACTCGCAGCGGGAGAAGACACCGATTTTTACGAGACCAAATTGGTGACAGCCCGTTTCTATGCCGACCAGATCCTGCCCAAGGCCACCGCACTTGCGCAGATGGTTAAAGCCGGCGGCGCATCCACGCTGGCTCTGGCTGAAGAGCAGTTCTAAAGGCATTGCCACTGCCCTCCCTCCCTCGGGAGAGGGGCAGTGGTTTTCAGCGCAATCCGTTGCTACTGCCGTAACGGATTTTACTTCAGTGAATAACCCGATTATCTACGCGTGTTACGCACGCGCCATTGCCCCGGTGAAATCCCCGACCACCGCTTGAAAGCCCGAGTGAATGCAGTCACGTCGGCGTATTCAAGCGCCGTCGCGATTTTGCTCAAAGGCATCGTGCTCTCGGCGAGCAACTGTCGGGCCACCTCATACCGAACTTCCTCAAGCTCGCGACGGAAGGTCGTGCCCTCATCACGGAGTCGCCTATGCAGCGTGCGCTCATGCATGCAGAATTGACTGGCGATATCGGTAACCGCGCATCGCTTACTCGCCAGCGATTTTCGCAACAGCCGACGCAGTTCCCTGACTAGGCATTCATTCTGGTGGGCATGAAGCTCGTTCGCCTCTTGCTCCAAATAGCGGTGCAGCAGATGATCCGCTGACGTCAACTGATGATCCAACCAGCGGGCCTGGAATACCAACGCGTTCTGCTCAGCGTCGAAGTGCGGGGGTATTCGGAAGAACCGCCGGTAGGGCAGCGGGTCTTGCGGCGATCGCCGTGAGAGGAGCACTGCGTTGGGCTTCCAACTCGCGCCGCACAGGCCACGCATGATGTTGCAGGCAATAGCGATCGAGAGGTCGTAAATCTGCTCAGTCGCCTCTACCCCGGACTGATAGATGACGTAGCCGAGCGATGTGGCACCATCTCTAGTGACAAGCGTAGGCATACCACCTTGGTCGTGCAGGTCCAAATGGCGAACCAGACTCTTTAGCGCCGTCGCGACATCAGGCGCAGCGCGGAGCATGAAGCCTGTTATTCCGAGGAAGGAAGGGTCGGCGCGCGCGCCCAACAGCAATCCGAAGTGCTGGCAACCCGTGGCCATTGCGCAGCGGGCCAGCAGTTTGCTCGCGGCGATGTAGGAGATTTTGCTGTCGGGATCGCCGAATTGCGTGAGCTTGAGGTCTACGCTACCGAAAATGGACTCGGGTTCACAACCGAACTCACGCAAAATGCCTGGCACATTTGCCATAGGGCCGACGCGAACGACGCCATCGACCGAAACACGCTGATTCTTCACTGCTACCCGTCGGGATTCTGTGTCTCGCACTATTAACAATTTCCAACCCTAATCTGTCGCCAATTGTCAGTGCTTTGTCGAGATTTGACAAGCCACCGGGAAGATAAGCTTACGCTAAGTGGCTACACTTCACTGTTAGCTCAACCGTTGGCAATTCAGTGTCAGAAGCCAGCACCTCATGTCTATCGCCACAACGGGAAGCCGTTCTCGCCGCATCTGTAATACTCTGCACTGGAAAGGTTTTTTCATAATCATATTGATGTCTTTCCCGAATACGCAGTGTGGCAATCAATAACGCCAATCGGGGATTAATAATGAAACGCACTGTTGCAGTCCTGTTCAGTTTCGTCATTTTCGCCAGTGCTGGGGCCACCGCACAGCAGTCAAGCAGCTTAGTCGCCAATGCACAGACTGAGAAAGCGCTCGACCGCTCCGTGTTGCCCATCCCGGAGCCAAGACGCCCAACCTATACCGAGTTGGACGTGCGCAATGCGACACCGCCGCCGCACTTCGAGGTCAAAGCGCCGGAGGACGCGCCGAACGTGCTTGTCGTGCTGGTAGATGACCTCGGTTTTGCCGGCACCAGCCCCTTCGGCGGGCCAGTCGGCACGCCCACCTTTGAACAGATCGCTAACGAAGGGTTGCATTTCAACAATTTCCACACCACTGCCGTCTGCTCGCCGACACGCACCGCACTCAAAAGCGGGCGTAATCATCACGTCAATAATATGGGCTCGATCATTGAGACCGGCACGGCTTTCCCCGGAAACACCGGCCAGATTCCCAACGATGTCGCTCCGCTGGCCGAGATGCTGCGTCTGAACGGTTACAGCACCGGCGCGTTCGGCAAATGGCATGAACTCGCGGCCTGGGAAGCGAGCGTCTCTGGGCCATTCGATCGCTGGCCAACCCATCAGGGTTTCGATAAGTTCTATGGCTTCCTCGGCGGCGAGACCAATCAGTGGGCACCGTTCATCTATGACGGTGTGCACCCGGTGGAACTGCCAGAGGACCCGAACTACCACTTCCTGACCGACATGACCAACCAGGCGGCGGCCTGGATCAAGTATCAGAAGGCGCTGACGCCGGAAAAACCCTTCTTCGTCTACTTCGCACCAGGGG
>JAAUQA010000157.1 GCA_012032855.1 Candidatus Competibacteraceae bacterium | reverse complement strand
GTTTTGACCAATCTGTCGGGCAGGGTGGGTGGAGCAGCGCGTAACCCACCGTAAGCCGCTGACCATCGCCGCTTATACCTTAACCAGCGCCCTGGGCCCCGGTTTACAAGCAACGCTGAAAGCCCTTAGGGAAGGTCGTAGCGGATTATCACCCTGTGATTTCGAAGATACCGCCCTATCTACCTGGATAGGGCGGGCAGAAGGCGTCGAAGTGGTTGAAATACCGGCAGCATTGACGGATTTCGACTGCCGCAACAACCGCTTGGCTTTATTAGGACTCAGTCAAGATGGTTTCGCCGCTGCCGTCGCCGAGACACGCGACCGGTTCGGGGCCGAACGCATCGGAGTGTTTATCGGTACCACGACCTCCGGCATCCACCAGACGGAGCTGGCCTATCGTGACCGCGACCCAAAAAACTGGGGCATTGCCAGCCAGCCTGGATTATCAACATACCCATAACGCATTCTCTTGCGCCGACTTCACCCGTCGGTTTCTGGAGTTACGCGGCCCGGCCCACGCCGTGCTGACCGCTTGTTCTTCGAGCGTCAAAGTATTTGCCACCGCCCATCGCGCCATACTGGCGGGACTTTGCGATGCCGCCGTAGTAGGCGGTGTGGACAGTTTATGTCTTACCACGTTGTATGGTTTCAACGCCTTGCAACTGTTGTCTACTCAGCCCTGCCGACCTTGGGATGCTAATCGCGACGGCTATCCATCGGCGAGGCAGCGGGTTTCGCACTACTCCGCCGGACTGTCCCACAAGATAGCAACATTAGCTTGCTCGGTTATGGTGAGAGTGCGGACGCTTATCATATGACTGCTCCGCATCCTCAGGGCAGTGGGGCAATACTGGCCATGCGCCGTGCGCTGCAAAGCGCTGACCTAACTCCAGCAGCGGTAGATTATATCCATCTGCACGGCACAGCGACGCCTGCCAATGACATCATCGAAGATCAAGCGGTCGTGGAGCTGTTCGGTCGCCAGATACCTTGTAGTTCAACCAAAGGCTGGACCGGGCATACTTTAGGAGCCGCGGGGATTACTTCAGCCGTCATCGCCTGCTTAATGATTGAACACGGCTTTATGCCTGCTAGCCTCAACACCCACCAAGTAGATCAAAGACTTGCGGCGCAGATTCTTTTGCAAAATCGAAACAGTGAAGTCCGCCGGGTGCTAATCAACGCCTTCGGCTTCGGTGGCAACAATGGTTGTTTGCTAGTCGGTCACAGGGCTTGATGGATTTCTATCTGAGCTCCCCCGGACTGCTCGCTCCTGGCTTGCCCGGTTGGCACGAGAGTCAAGCCGTTTTGACTGGTCAAGCGCCTTACCAAAGTAGCCCGATACCCCGCCCGAATCCGACCTTGCTTAACCGCAATGCGCTGCGTCGGGCCACGTTTACCGTGCGTTTGGCCTTGCACGTTGCCCAGGCTGCCTTAATCGGCATGGAGTCGCCTCCAAACCAATTGGCATCGGTATTTGCCTGCTCCGGAGGCGATACTGACGCGTTGGATCAGGTGTTCACGGCGCTGATTCAGCCGGAACGACCGGTATCGCCCAATCAATTCAACAACTCGGTACATAATGCACCGGCTGGCTATTGGTCTATTGCAACCGGTTCGCGGGCTCCTTCAATCAGTCTGTCGGCTTACGATGCATCCTTCACCGCCGGGCTCCTAGAAGCCGGTGGGTTAGTGTGCAGCACTAATCAAACGGTATTATTAGTCGCTTATGATGTCCCGCCGCCACCGCCGTTACAACCATTTCGGCCTATTCACGATCCCTTCGCGGTCGCTTTGCTGCTCACCCCGGAGCGTGTGGGCAGCAGTTGTTGTTACTTGCAAAACGTGGCTATTGTCCGTAACCAACTGGAAGTTAGTTTGACTGATGATGGTCTTGAAGCACTACGCGTCGGCAATCCGGCAGCCCGCAGTTTGCCATTATTGCAATGCATGGCCCGACGGGTTTCAAAAACAGTCCTGTTACCCTATCTGCCGGATACTCAAGTGCGTTTACACCACCAGCCATGTTGATCGATAAAGCCGAAATTCTCGGTCTGATTCCCCATCAAGGCACCATGTGTCTATTGGATGGCGTTATCGCCTGGGATGATCAATCCATTGTCTGCACCAGCTCGACGCATCGTGACCCGGACAACCCGCTGCGCTGCCAAAACAGCTTGGCCGCACTCCACGCCGTCGAATACGGCGCACAGGCTACCGCTATACATGGCGGTTTACGCGCCAGACAAGCCGGACAGCAAGCACCGTCAGCTTTTTTAGCAGCGCTCAAAGAAATCAGGCTATTCACCGATGCGCTGGATACCATCGAAGCACCGCTAACCATTGAGGCTACCCGGCTTGCCGGTGATATCGCGCATTTCATTTACCGCTTTCGGGTCAGCGCTGCTGGGCAGCTGTTGGCGGAAGGGCGCGTGACCGTCATCACCCGACCGGAATCGTTGGAATGAAAACAGTGCTCCGATTAGTGTTGATCTTTAGCCTGTTCGTCACAGTGGCCAACGCGACAGACGGATGGGATCTGCCGCAATTGATGAATCGTTTGGCGGAGGTAAAAACGATCAACGCCCGCTTCCAGGAACGCAAAGAGCTGGCAATGCTGGCAGAGCCTTTGCTCTTGACGGGAACCTTGAGCTATAACGCGCCGCATTATCTGCAAAAACACACGTTGCAGCCGTATGACGAACGGTATACGGTCGATCAGGATTGGCTTACCATCGAAACCAGTGAAGGCCGCCGTAATCTGTATTTGCCCGGCCATGTCGAGGTCGGTGCCTTGGTGGAAGCGATCCGGGCGACTCTGGCAGGTGATTTAGCGACCTTGCAACGCTATTACCGTTGCAATTGCAAGGACAACCGACCGATTGGAGCTTGCGCCTGGAACCCTTGGCTGAACGAATGGCCGAGTATGTCAGCGCGATCATTTTCCGCGGCCAGGGCACTCAGGTGCTCAACGTCGAGACGTTAGAAACCGGTGGTTGATCGCAGTGTGATGACTATCGAACCAGTCCATGAGTAATCGGTTCATTCTGTTCGGCTGGCTGGCGTTCATGGCGCTCTGCAGCTGGCTGATGTTGGCCCACACGCCGGTCACGACCGATCTCACTCTATTCATCCCAAAATCCGATACCCAAGCGGAATTGCTGTTGGAGCAGTTACGTTCGGGGCCTACCGCACGTTTAATTCTGCTCGGTCTGGAAGGGGGGACAGAGCAGGAGCGAGCAGAAACCAGCCGACGTTTGGCCGAACAATTACGAACCACAGGCTTGTTTGTGCGGGTCGCTAACGGCGAAAACCTACTCAATGAAAGCGAACAGCAGTGGTTATTTAAGCAACGTTATCTACTTAGTCGGGCTGATTTCAGCGTAGAGGGGCTACGCCGCGCACTACAACAACGCTTACGGGAATTAGCCTCGCCATTGTCAGCGTTTACCAAACAGTTGCTACCTGCCGATCCCACCGGCACCTTTCTGAACGCACTGCAGACCGAACAAACTGATCGACAGCCGACGCAACGCCTCGGAGTCTGGTTTTCACCCGACGGGCAGCGCGCCGTACTGCTGGTGGAGACACAAGCCTCCGGTTTCGATTTGGATGCTCAGGAACAGGTGTTGAATGCGATCCAACTCGGGTTTGTCAACGCTCAGCAAGGTTCGGTGAGTTTATTGCTGAGCGGAACAGGGGTGTTCAGCATCCTATCGCGCGACACAATCCGTACCGAAACCCAATGGCTTAGCGGAATAGCCAGCGTTTTACTTATGGCGTTGCTGTGGTTGATTTATCGTTCCCCACGCGTTGTGCTGTTGGCTGCACTGCCTTTGGCATCAGCCATTGTGGTCGCCATCGCAGCGGTCGGATTGTTATTCGGTGGAATTTACGGTATTACCCTGGCGTTCGGTATTACGTTGCTCGGCGTAGCAATTGATTACCCCATCCATTTATTCAGCCATCTTTACCCACAAGCAACGGTTGAACAAAATATAAAAAGCATCTGGCCCACCCTGCGGCTGGGTACACTCACCACGGCCATTGCTTATCTGGCCATGATCACAGCGGATTTTGTGGGACTCGCCCAACTCGGTGTATTCGCTATTACCGGGCTATTCACTGCCGCTTTAGTCACGCGTTGGGTATTACCTGCATTGTTGCCACCGATATGGACCCCACCACACGTACCCAACGAGCGAATCCGACTATACGCCCTATTAAAGCTGCCCCGCTGGTTAGGTGCGGCCACTATAGCGGCGAGTTTCGTGATTCTGTCGCTCGGAGTGCTTAGCACATCACAGTTCTGGGAAGACGACTTGGCCGCATTAAGCCCGATTCCCGAAAAACTCATCGACCTGGACCGCGAGCTACGCGCTCAATTAGGCGCACCGGAGGCCGGCCAAGTGATTGTGATTAACGCGGCGGATGCCGAGACTGTGTTGCAACGCAGTGAAATACTAGCGCAATGGTTGGAAACGCAAAAACAGCAGGGTAGCCTGACCGGCTTTGATATGGCTGCGCTTTATCTGCCCAGCCGAAAAACCCAACGTGCCCGGCAAGCCGCTTTACCGACAGCGGATAGGTTAAACACTGACTTACAGCAGGCGTTGCACGGTTTACCCTTCAAGCCTAACCTGTTCGTCCCTTTTCTGGATTCCGTCGAGACCACTCGCACAGCACCGCTGCTGAATCCCGAAGACCTGGATGGCACTGTGCTAGGGTTGCGAATCTCCTCGTTGCTCTTGCAACGCCAAGCAAGTTGGACTGCTTTAGTCCCTTTGGCCGGAGTCGTCACTGACAGTGACTTGGCCGAAGCTTTGTCCGAGTTGTCGTTAGATGAGGTCTATTATTTTGACCTCAAGCAGGAAACGAATCAGCTGGTTGTCGAATTTCGCAATGCTGCATTGCTGCGATTAGCTTGGGGAGCCGTGTTGTTGAGCGCAGTATTGTGGCTGGGTCTCGGCTCGTTCAAACGCCTGTTTGTGGTGTTATTACCCGTTACCTTGGCGGTTGCCGTTGATATAGCGTTACTGCTACTGCTCGGCAAGCGCCTATCGTTGTTTCATCTGGTCTCTCTGTTCCTGGTAGTGGGTCTTGGACTCGACTACAGTCTGTTTTTCAGTCGGCCCGCAGCGGATGTCCAGGCGCGGCTACGGACGCTGCGCGCCGTGTTGATTTGCTGTGGTTCAACCCTGGTCGTATTTGGTATGCTTGCTTTTTCCGAACTGCCCGTGTTGCAGGCTATCGGCCAGACTGTGTCCATCGGTGTCTTGATCAGTTTCCTGATGGCACTGGTATTGGCTCAGCCGGGAACGCACGCAGCTGAAAATTGCTAACGTCAATGCCGATCAAACCGTTACGACTGTCTGCCTATACCACTGTTAGCGCCTTGGGGCGAGGAAACTCAGCCGCCCTGACTGCGTTACGGCAGGAAACCAGCGGTCTGCAACCCTGCGATTTCGAAGATGCGGATTTGGCCACTTGGATCGGCCGTGTCGAAGGTTTGGAAACCGAACCTTTGACCGATGAATGGGCGCTGTTCGATTGTCGCAACAACCGCTTGGCCCGCTTGGGGCTGCTTCAGGATGGTTTTATTGAAACCGCCAAGGCTGCACGCAATCGCCATGGTGCGAATCGTCTCGGGGTGTTTATCGGCACCAGCACATCCGGTATTCAGGCTACCGAACTGGCTTATCGAGACCGCGATCCAACAACCGGCAAATTGCCCGCCGGGTTTGACTATCGTCACACCCATAATATTTTTTCGGTAGCGGATTTTACCCGTCAGTATTTAGGGCTCTCCGGGCCGACTTTGGCAATATCCACAGCGTGCTCATCCAGCGCCAAGGTATTCGCTGCCGCTTATCGCTATATGCAGGCCGGACACTGCGATGCTGCAATCGTGGGTGGGGTGGATAGTTTATGTCTGATTACGTTATACGGCTTCCATTCCTTGGGCCTAGTATCAAGTCAATTGTGTCGGCCTTGGGACACTGAGCGTGACGGCTTAAACGTCGCTGAAGCAGCAGGTTTTGCCCTGTTGGAGCGGGTTCAGCCGGGAGATGATGGCATTATTGCCTTACTAGGCTATGGCGAGAGCAGCGATGCTTACCATATGTCCACGGTACATCCTGAGGGTGCAGGCGCCGCACTGGCCATGCAACGCGCCTTGACGAACGCCGGGCTTATGCCGAGTCAAGTGGATTATATTAATCTACATGGCACCGCCACGCCCGCTAATGATGCCGCCGAGGATAAAGCAATCAATCAGGTATTCGGCACCCGAACCCGGTGCAGCTCCACTAAAGGGTGGACCGGTCATACCTTGGGTGCTGCAGGAATTACCGAAGCGCTATTCACCGGTTTGATTATCGAACACGGCTTTATTCCGGCTAATCTCAACCTGCAGACGATGGATGACAGCCTCTCGGCCAACATCGTGCGAGAATCCGAAACAACTCCAGTCAACATCGTCATGAGCAATTCCTTTGGCTTCGGTGGTAGCAATTGCAGCCTGATTTTTGGGAGGTTGCGCGGGTGACGGCGGTTTATTTGCAGAGTTTAAGCTTAGCGGCACCTGGGTTGCCGGGCTGGAGCGACAGCCGGTTGGTGTTGGTTGGCGAACAGGCCTATCAAGCGCAACCCTTGGCGGCGTTCAAGCCCAGCTTACTACGCGCTAATGAGCGACGCCGTACCACTCAAGTCATCAATCTTGCGTTACAAGCCGCTCAAGAAGCCATGACGCAAGGTTCGCCGACAGCTAATCAGGTCGGCTCGGTGTTTGCCTCATCGGGCGGCGATTACGCCATCATCGACAAGCTGTGTACCGCGTTAAATCTGCCGGGGCGGCCTATCTCACCCACTCATTTTCACAATTCGGTGCACAATGCCGCTGCCGGTTATTGGACCATCGCGACCGGATGTATGCAGCCGTCCATCAGCTTGTCAGCTTATGATTGGAGTTTCAGCGCCGGTTTGCTGGAAGCCGTAACATTTGCTCAAATCGAAGGGTTGCCGGTGCTATTGGTCGCTTACGATTATCCGCCCCCGTTTCCTTTGTCTGAGGCGCGTCCGCTTCATGCGCCTTTCGCAACAGCGTTGCTGTTCAGCCCGGGAAAAAACACCATGGCACTCGGCGGCCTACGCTTACAACTCGCCGAGAAAGGACCGGAAGATCGGCTTGATTCGGCTGAACTG
>JAAUQA010000156.1 GCA_012032855.1 Candidatus Competibacteraceae bacterium | reverse complement strand
TGGCGAACGGTCCGGCTTGTTGCTGATTGAGAAATACGAAAAATTGTACGGCAGTCGGCACCGGCGGCGGTGCAGCGGCAGGCGCCGGTTGTGCAGCGCCCGCCCCCCCGCTCCGGCCATGGTTTGTCCCATTTGCTGGGCCATGACAAAACCCATCCCCATCCCCATGCTGCCGCCCGCCGGCCCCGGATTGTCCGCCGCTGCCCGCATGGCCTCGGCCGCCTGGAACTGCGCGTATTGGTTGAGATTGCCGACAATTCCCATGCTGGAGCGTTTGTCCAACGCCGCTTCGACTTCCGGCGGCAGGGATATGTTTTCCACCAGCAACTTGGTCAGGCTCAGCCCGTAGGCTTCGAATTCAGGAGAGATGGTGTTGGTGATGAACTGGCTCAACTCACCGTAATTGGCGGCCAGGTCCAACATCGGGATTTTGGACTGGGCCACGGCGTTGGAAAACCGCGAGACGATAATATTGCGTAACTGTTCGGCAATTTCATCGGTGGTGAAATGACCGTCCGTACCCACCACTTCCTTGATGAAGGCTGCCGCGTCGGTCACCCGGAAGGCGTAGGTGCCGAAAGCCCGCAACCGCACCATTGAAATTCCGGATCACGGACGATGACCGGGTTTTTGGTGCCCCATTTGTAATCGGTGAACTGCCGGGTATTGACGAAATACACCTCGGCCTTGAACGGACTGGCGAAGCCGTACTTCCATCCCTGCAGAGTCGACAGAATAGGAACGTTCTTGGTCTCCAGGGTATACATGCCGGGGGCGAATACATCGGCGATTTGCCCCTCGTTGACGAATACCGCCATTTGCGACTGGCGCACGGTGAGCTTGGCACCGTATTTGATCTCATTCCCATAGCGTTCGAAGCGATACACCAACGTATCGTTGGAATCATCGGTCCATTCGATGATGTCGATAAATTCGCCGGCAATTTTTCCCCAAAGTGACATGATCTTCTCCTAGGTTCTGTTGACATTTCATCGAGTCCAGACGAGGAAAGCGACGAAATGCAGGAACGCCATGAAGTGCTTGGCGGTTTTCTCGAAACGCGAAAAGATACGACGATAGTGTTTGATTTTGTTAAAAAAGCATTCGACGAGATGGCGTTCTTTATACACATGCCGGTCGTAGGTGCGCGGAGTTTTACGGTGGGAGCGGGGCGGAATGACCGCCTCCATGCCGCGCTCTTCCACGAACGTGACAAACGTATCGGAATCATACCCCTTATCGCCAATGACCGCGTGACCAGAATAGGTACCGATCAGACGTTCCGCCTGCCCGATATCGGCGGCTTGCCCGCCAGTCAGGACCAAGGTCAGGGGATTTCCCAAGGCGTCAGTCAGGGCGTGAATCTTAGTGCTAAAGCCACCCCGCGAACGGCCCAACGCTTCCGCTTCGGCAGAACTCTTCTCAGCACCTGCCGCGCACGGGTGGGCACGCACCACGGTACTGTCAATCAGCAGATGCTCCCAATCCGGATCGCTGGCCACATGCGCTTGCAATTCGGCCCAGAGGCCGCGTTGTTGCCAGCGCGCAAAACGCTTAAAGACGCTATTCCAGTTCCCCCGCGACGCGGGCAACAAGCGCCACTGACTGCCACTGCGAAGCACCCACAACACCGCTTCCAGAAAAGCCCGGCAGGTCAGCGGATTGCCCACGTAAACCCGGGGATGGTTCACAAGAAACGGCCAAATCACCCCCCATTGCGCGTCGCTCAGATAAGTTCGCTCCATAAAACTCCACAAAAACCCGTAACCTTCTTACCTGGGCCGCTAAATGTCAACAGAACCTAGCGAAAACGGTATTCAGTCGAAGGTGGAAATTTTTTATTGACACATTCCACCTCTGAGCTATGCTCACGAATGATCGTGAACAATTGCTGAGTGCCTCACCATGAGCGACATGGAAAATGCGGAAGTCAAAAAACACGTTGCCGCTATTCATATCAATAACAAGCTCTCGCTGTTACAGCACAAAATAGCCAACATCCTGCTGTTGTACGCCTATGACGATCTGCTGTGCAGAGAAGTCCACACCATCAAGATCAACTCGCTGGCGCGGCTCGCCGGTTTCGATAGCAACGACTACGATGCGCTGAAAAAAGCGCTCACTGCTCTGGCCGAAACCACGATCCAGTGGAACATTCTGGATCAGAGCGGGAAAACGGTCAGTGGGGTGTCAGCACTATGCTGGCCCAGGCCGTGATCGAACGAGGCGTGTGTCGCTATGCATACAGCCCGGAGCTCAGAAAAAAACTGTATAACCCGGAAGTCTATGCGCGCATCAATATCCTGATCCAACGCACGTTTTCCAGCGGTTATGCACTAAAGCTGTATGAAAACTGCATTCGCTATCGAGGCACGGGCTCCACGGGTTGGTGGAGTATTGATACCTTTAAAACGTTGTTGGGCCTGAGTACGGATGAATACGAAAAATTTAAAGATTTGAACAAATGGATTATCAAACCCAGTCTTAATCAGATTAATCAGCACTCAGATATTCTGATTGAAGCCGAATATAAACGACAAAAACGACGCATAGTCGCGTTGCGATTCCATGTTAAAACTAATCCGCAATTATCCATCCCGTTATCGATTCGTAATCAATTGTTATCGGAAGGTGATTCGGAAGCATTGCTCGAATTAAATCAAGAATTAGCGAAGTCAGAGACCCTATCATCCCCATTGGAACGGTTACAGCAATTCGGTTTTACTGAAAAACAATCGCAAGCGGCCTTGAAAAAATATGGCGATGCCTATGTAATGGAAAATCTTGATATCGTCGAGAGAGATTATTTGGCCGGTAAAGTGCAAACCTTACCTGCTTATACCCGGTCTGCTTTGCAGGCGGACTATCGACCTAAACTAAGCCGGATCGAACAAGCTCAGCATCAGGGTAAGGTGCCGGCTCGTGAACAAAAGTTGAAGCGGGAAAAAGCCTGCGAAGCGTTGGAGCACCTGCAGCGTGATTTTCGCAGGGCTCGTCTGCAAGCTGCTTTGGAGCAAGCTTCGCCGCAGGAGCATGAGATGCTACGGACTCGTTTCCAAGAAGTTAATCAAACGAATCCGCTGTTCCGACGTTGGTTCAAACAAGGTTTCGAGCATCCCGTTATCCAAAGTTTGTTTCGGGCATTTGCCGGTGAAGAACTACTCACCGATCCTGGCGAAGCTGAATTCGGTCATTTTGCCGCCGAGCAAGGCTACGATCTGAACGCGCTTCGTAGGGAAGCGGGGGTGATTGCGGCGAATGTAAACCCTGCCCTGGGTTGATAAGTAAATTCTTGTAATCTTTGACCATACCTTTCTCCGAGTCGAAGCACGCGTTTTCCAATCCATTTAGTTTGAGATCAACCTAACCTACGGAGAGCCCCACCGTGATAGTACGTTTACCCGTTCCACCGGAAGCGCTTTACCTGTTGATTCAAAAAATCGATAGCCTAGTGCAGGAGCATAATCGGTCAGAACCGGAAGCCTTTATGCCCAAGGTAGCGGCGGATGAACATTACCGTGGCACCCCGGACTGGAGTTTGGCCCTGGAGTGGAGGACCCGCCAAGGTGTGGCCTCGTTTAATCTGCATGCCGACAACGAGCGAGTCTGTATGACGTTTATCTTTCTTAGAGAAGCAGTCACTGCGGAGCTGTGGGCGAATACGCTGCACCATCATGGAAAAACACATTGGAATGCAGTGATTGATTATATCGCCAACTTGGGCCAGTTAGGCGTTTGGAACTACGAGATGCAACGGTTGCAGCATGAATTAACTAACCGATCAACCGATTCCTAACCACCGGCCATGTCGTTACAACACGTTATCGGCTTACTCTCAACATGATCACTCAAGAGACCATGAACGGCAAAACCAGAACACAGAATATGGCCTTGTTTTGTGACTTTGAGAATATCGCTCTGGGTGTACGAGATGCCCAATACGAGGCCTTCGATATCCAAAAAGTGCTAGGACGGCTGCTGCTCAAGGGTAATATCGTCGTCAAGAAAGCCTATTGTGATTGGCAGCGCTACAAGGAGTTCAAGGCAGCCATGCATGAAGCGGCGTTCGAATTGATCGAGATTCCTCATGTGCGCCAATCCGGCAAGAACTCGGCCGATATTCGCATGGTCGTAGATGCCCTGGATCTCTGTTACACCAAAGCGCATGTCGATACCTTCGTCATTATCAGCGGAGACTCGGATTTTTCAGCGCTGGTTAGCAAGCTGCGGGAAAATAACAAAGTAGTGATCGGGGTCGGGGTTAAAAAATCTACTTCTGATTTGCTGATGTCCAACTGTGACGAATTCATTTATTACGATGACTTGGTTCGGGAGACTGAGCAGCAACGCAAAACCAAACGTAAGGCCGAAGCCGCAAAAACAGTGCGCAAGGTTGCTGCCGAAACCGAGGAAGAAAAGCGAAAACGGGAAGCTTTGGATCTGGTTGTTGAAACCGTCGAAGATTTATTCGAAGAACGGGGTGAAGACGAAAAACTCTGGTGGTCGATGGTTAAGCAGGCAGTAAAACGCCGTAAACCGGGTTTTAGCGAGAGCTATCATGGCTTTCGCACCTTCGGTAAATTATTGGAAGAAGCTCAGGTTCGCAAATTGCTGGAATTGGGGCACGACGAGAAATCGGGTGGTTATATCGCTAAAAGCCTTGCTCAGGAGGAGTGAGTCAATCCGCTGTCAACGCAACGTCCTTGGCTGAAGAATTCCAGGAGTCGAGCAAAATCGCCCTCAATTGATTTGTCTTTCCTAGTGGCACACGCTGCGGAGTCAGTCCGGGCGTAAAACCACTTCCACTAGCGCGTTTAGAACAGCTGAATTGTGGCTGATGACATGCACCGGCACATCCCAAGACGCCCTATCGCCGCTGACATTCGCTGAGGGTTGATGATCGCCCAGCACTACGAATAGCGCATCCTCGGGCGCCCATTCCCCCAAATAGCCGGTCAACCAGGTTAGTTCGTAATCGATTGCAGTGACATAGGCGTCGCCTAGCTTAAACCATTCCGGCCGTTTGGCGAGTGAGTCTTGCAGGGCTTCCGGCGGAAAAGGTTCGCTTGTTAACACCTGCGCCCAATCGGGTTGATAAGCCGGGACAGGTAGAAAGGGAATGTGACTCGCCGTTGTGGGAAACAACGCCAATACCGGGGCTCGATCCTGGTTTTTCAATTCCAGTTCATGCAGCTTGGCCAGACTGTATTGATCCGGGATATGCCACCAACCAAAAGCCGGTCCCTGATAATCTAAACTCGCTTCGTTGTAAATTTGATCAAAGCCGTAGAAAGCCCCTTCCGGCCAAGCTTTTTGCAGCCCCGGCATTAACCCGATAGTTCGGTAACCTTGCCGCTTGAACAAACTAACCAGGGTCTCGCGTTCAGAGGCCAGCAATAACTGGTAGTGACCTTCGTTATGCAGTTCGATGCCGGACAATAAACTCGAATGGGCGAGCCAGGAAGAGCCGCCGAACGTGGGCGAAGTCACGAAAGCGGAAGCTACACCCCGGCCGGTTTCCTCTATTGCCGAGCCTAGTTGCTCATAGGAAGGAGCCAACCGCTCGGCGAAAATGGGGTTGTTGAATACCGTAGCACCGTAGGATTCGATGAAAATAATAAGCACGTCTTCACCTTGCAACCGTCCTAAATCGGAATCCAGTGGCGGTGATGGCGGAAGATGGCGGCCCGCGCCAAGCATTGCTTCCAGTGCAAAACTGATCTGACCGGTATAAACTGGACTAACCGGTAGCGAGAACCAATACTCCGTGGCCAACTTTTGACTGGCTTTGCCGACGGCGAAAAGTGCGATCACTCCTGCTGCGGCTGCGGCCAGCAGCCGACGGGTTAGGGTGGGTTCAAAACCGTTCCATAAAATACCCACGCAGCCGCGCAATAGGCCGAATAACCCGCCCAGCAGCAGCACAGTCGCAGTGATAATGACCAGCACCAGCCAGGGGGAAGCTACAGTGATCAACATGGCCGCTACATTAGGAAGATGACGGGCGTCCCAGTAAAGATTGATCGGACGGCCGTACAAAGCCGGGGATGTGACATCCGCGTAGCGGCCCAGCACTAGGATCAACAGCAGCAGGGTAAACCAGAATAAGGCGGTTTTTCCGGGCAGGCGAACCCATTCGGCGTATCCGGCCAGCAGCAGGACCAATATGGCTAGTTCGATGGATAATTCGTTAGGGTAGCGTATCCAAGGCGTCGGCCAGACGTTGTGGAAGGTCAGTAAGAAGTTAAGTATGAACAGCGCCAGCGGCAAACCGATCCAAAAACGTAGTGAATGTATCGGAGTCATACCGCTGGCTTGCCTGAATCCGCTTATTGTCGCTGGGCTTCGAATTCGAGAATCAACTCGACATCGTCTCCCACCCAGCCATTATCCACGGCATAGTTCATGTCATACGCGCTGCGTTTGAAGCTGCCACGCGCTGACACACCCATCACGTAGGGGTTGCCGCCAAACAATCCGCCTGGATTAAATGGATAGGTATCGCTCTTATTCCAAGTGGCTGTCAGGGTTAACGGCAGGGACTTACCGAGCAGGGTCAACTGGCCCTCAATCACGAAGTCGCGTTCACCGTTGCGCTGGGCGCTATCCGCCGTAAAAGTCATCTTGGGAAACTCCGTGCTGTTGAGAAAATCGGCGCTACGCAAATGGTCATCACGTTTTTTATCATTGGTAAAGACGCTGTCGGTGGCAATGGTCACCTTCACAGCGGAGAGTGTGCCGCTCTCCTCATCGAATGTGTATGAACCTTCGGCTTTGCGGAATAGGCCCAAGGTTTTAGCGTAACCGATATGATCGACCAGAAAACCAACGCTAAAGTGAGCAGGGTCGATGACATAGTCTTCGGGTTCAGCGAATGCAGATGGTGCAAAGGCCAGCAATATCACGCATACGAGTTCTGATGGGATGAGTCGGCGGGTGATAGAAAGGGCTGTCATAGGGTTAATCCTCTTTAACGGAGTGAGTATGAGCATGGCTTGCCAACCATAGCGTATCGATTGCAAACGAACCTGTCAGTAAAATCACGCTGGTGAGAGCAATTGCAGTTGCCCACTGAGTGCTGATTAATGGAACTAGACAACCGATTAGGGCGAGCGTTTGCAGTACGCAAACCGTCTGCCGTCGTCGACTGTAGGGCAGCTTACCGCATAGCCAAGGCAGGAAATAACCCGCCGCAATGAATAGATAACGCAGCGCACCGGCTAATAAT
>JAAUQA010000155.1 GCA_012032855.1 Candidatus Competibacteraceae bacterium | reverse complement strand
CGGGATAACGTTGGTTCATCGCTTCCGCTACCGCGTCGGCGACACCCGGTTGCCCCCCGAGCAGGAACAGGGACAAATGCTCCTGTACGAGCTGTTCGCAAAGGCGTGGGAACAGATCGGTGCCGTTGACATTGGCAACCAACGCAGCCCCCAACATCCGGCAGCCGATATGCAAACCAATGCCATCCGGCAATACCCGCTCGGCGTTCATCAGCACCTGTTTGTAGGCCGCGTTACGGTAGGCGATGTTGAGACAATCGGGATTGACGAAGGCTAGCTGTGATTGTTCACTGGCGTGGGCACGAGCCACAATCCAATCCACGGCCTCCTGCATCGTGCCGTTCACGATGGCTATGCCGAAAAAATTCGATTAGCGGGGACGTCGCTTGTGGCGCCTTGCCCCCCAACAGGGAGCCCACGGCTGAACGCGCCACTAATCCCGCATTTCCTTTCAGGGTTTCGCCATAAACAAACTCGCGATCGCTTGCGCCTTCCGCTTCGTAAGCGATGCCGACCCGGCGGCGCAACGCGTGCGGTGAGATTACGCCGGGCCTAACCGAAAACCGCACGGCATCCTCCACCGGCACCCGCTCGGCCTCAACAGGGGTTAGTAAACGGGGCCCGGCAAATGCCAAATCGCCGCGCAAAATATTCACTAACAGCGGCCAACTTTTGCCTATATGGGAGCTAGCGAACGCCAACCGCTCAATGGGTTGGCGAAATCGTCCGACCGCCGAGGTCCGCTCTAATACCCGGCCCGTTTGAGTTATGCTGATAACCGCACGCAGCGCAAGCAGCGGAGCCAATATCACCAACAAACCGCCGGCCAGCAACACATCGAACAGCCGGGGGAGTATCTCGCTCAATAATGCGCTGAGAGGCGCGATACGGCGTATCCAAAATGCCCGCCACCGGCGCGGGCGGCGACCCAGCGGGCCGGGAATATTGGGGGCTGGTTTGATCATGCGGAGATTTCCGTTGCTGGGCGATTGCGTGGCACGATACGAGCGGGAACGCCCACTGCCAGAGAATTTGCCGGCACGTCCGTGAGTACCACCGCGTTCGCCCCAATCGCGACATCGTCGCCGATCCGAATCGGCCCCAGCACCTTCGCGCCCGCGCCGATATCCACGCGATTGCCGATCACCGGCGCGCCCCGCACCCCGGTATGCCGCAGGCCCACGGTAACGCCGTTGCGGATCACCACATCATCGCCGAACACGGCATCGCCACTGATGATGATGTCGCCGAAATGTTCGATGGTGAAACGCCGCCCGAGCGTCACCTCGCAGGGCAGATCGATGCCGGTGAGGATTTGCGACAGCACTTTCAGGATTCGGTACAGCAACGAGAAGGGCATCCTGATCCAGCGATTCGGGATGGTGTAGCGCCAGCGTCCGAAACGGTAGACCACCATCACCCATAACCCCTGGCGGGCCAAGTCATGCTGATAGGTGCGCCAATCTTCGCGGAGGTTGTCGAACATCTCCATTCACCAAGGTTGCGGCGGCGATACCCGGCCGCCCTGGGTTTCCCGCCAGGATTGCCGTAACAACCGCACCAGTGCTTGCGATTCCTCGGTTTTGACTGGATTGCTGCGGCGGTTTTTAGCAGCCCGCAACAGATGCCAGTATTTCTCCAAGGCCATTGCCCCCCATGCGCCGAAACCCCCGTGCCATTGCCGGTAATACAGCCATTCGCTGCGCATTCGCCACAGACTGAGCTGCGTACCCGCGCCGGACAGCGTCAAATGGGAAACGGTTTTGGAGGACTCGCCGCCTCGATGTTCTACCACCACATCGGGCCAATACCAAAGGGTATACCCGGCCGCCTTGATGCGGCGGCAGAGATCGACTTCCTCGTAGTACAGAAAATAGCGGGGATCAAAATAACCGACGCTTTCCAGCACCTCACGGCGGACGATGGAAAACGCGCCGGGCACCCAATCCACCAGGGCCGACATGTTCGGATCGGCCCAGGTTCGGTCGAAGCGACCGCAGACTCGGTTGTTGGGAAACCGTGCGGCAAGTCCGGACAGATTCAAGAATTCATTGAGCAAAGAAGGGAATAACCGCGCTGAAGGCTGCCAGCTACCATCCTGGCTCACCAGACGCGCCCCGCCCAAACCGATGCGGCTGTCCCGATCCATGTATTCCACAGCTTTGGGCAAAGCATCGGGATAGAGAAAGGCATCCGAATTAAGCAATACCACATAGCGACCGCGCGCTTGGGCAAAGCCGAGATTATTGGCGTTCCCGAAACCGAGATTGACGGCGCTGCGAATGAGTTTCACTGTCGGAAAAGCCTGGGCGATCGCATCCGCCGAACCGTCCTTGGAAGCATTATCGATGACCAGGGTTTCGTAGCGCACGGCTCCAGCGTGGGCCTGCAAGGTGGCCAGACATTCCTGCAACAGATCGCGCGTGTTGAACGACACGATCACCACAGATACATCCGGGCAGTCATCCGTTGTCATGCTTGTCCTCCCGTGCTGTGCGCACCCAGGCAGCGTCCTTGCGAGCACTACCCACAAGCGCCTTGAACAGGGTCAGTTTCCACAAAACGTAAAATGGCGCCGCCAGCAGCGCCATGCCATCGCGCCAGCCGCCTCCGCCTACCCGTATGGCCGCCAGCACATGCACGCCGACCAGCGCCAATCCAACCAGCGCATAGCCGCGGCTCCAGCTGAACGGCGGCAACAGCGCGACGGCCAATAACAGCACATGAAAGGCCAGCGGCAACAGCAGCAACTCCAGCAGCGGTTCCAACAGGCGCAACCGTCCCTGCACAATGTCGCGCAGCAGGGGACCGGTCCATTCGCCGATCATGCGCAACCGTCCGCCTTCCCAGCGACTGCGCTGCGTACCGGCAGCCGCGCCACCGCTGGGCATGGCTGACCAAACCGTCGCATTATCCACAAACCGCACGCGCCGACCCGCGCGCACTAGCCGCAGATGGTATTCCAAGTCCTCGGCGATGGAATTGGCTTCATAGGGCACGACTTGCAGCGTATCCCGCGTCAAACCGAAGCCGTTGCCCAGCAATCCCACCGACAGACCCCAGCGTTCACGACCCCTGGGACGCAACACATTGAACGCCAGCAGTGCCACATTCAGCAGACGGGTGCGCAGCGAAACGCTTGGATTGTCCACCCGGTAACGGCATTGCAACGCATCCGCACCGGCTTGAAAGCCACGTTGGAACTCGTCAAGCAGTGCGCTTTCGATTCGGGTGTCGGCATCCACCACGATAAAGACGTCATAGTCATGCGCCAATAAGGTCTTGAAAGCGTAATCCAGTGCATAGCCCTTGCCGCGGAGTTGTGGGTCCTGTCTGAACAGCACTGCAGCGCCCGCCGCTTCTGCTCGCTCAGCGGTTGCGTCACTACAGTTGTCGGCGACCACGAATACGGCGCAGCGGACGGAATCGGCAGCGGCCAACACGCTAGCCACGCAATCGGCTATGCCCGCCTCTTCGTCATGAGCCGGAATCACCACGGCCAGCCGCAAAGGAGACGTATTCGCGGTGACTGCTGGCGGCCGGCGATTCGGCAACAAACCGCCCAGGGTCAACAACGCCAATTCCACAGTGCCCGGCAGACTGAGCAAACTCAGCGCCGTTCCCAACACTGCCCAACCCCATTCAGTGGCTATCATTGCTCAGCCGTCGTTGGAAAATGGCCGCCAGCCGTTCAATGTTGCGCTGCAAATGATAGTGACTCAGCACCTTTTGCCGGCCCGCCACGCCGAGCCGCCGGCGTAGTTCTGCGTCGTCCAGCAAGCGAGCGATGGCTTTCGCCAGCCCTTCGGCATCGGAAGGCGCAACCAGCAAACCCTCCTCGCCGTCTCGAATCAGTTCCGGAATGCCGGTGATGAAGGTGGCGACGCAAGGAATCTCCATGGCCATGGCTTCCATCAGCACCACCGGTATCCCCTCGGCGAAGCTGGCCAGCACGAACACATCGGCGCGGCTGTACAATTCGCGAATCCGGTCCTGATTGACCGCCCCTTCCAACGTCACATAGCGGTCAAGCTGCCTTACCTGAACGTCTTGCTCTAACGCTGTACGGTCCGGTCCGTCGCCGACCAACCTTAGCTTCAACTGCCGCCCTTCCCGCGCCAGCTGGTCGATTGCGGCCAACAGGATATGCTGGCCCTTGGCCGGAACCAGCCGCCCCACACAAATGATTTCCGGTAGTTCAGGATTCGGATTGAAAGGGCGCGGCGTGAATACGGTCGGATCGACACCCAATGGGGTAATTTCGAATTTCGACCAGTCAGCAGGCTCTGACAGTTTCATCAACTGACTACGGGCATATTGGCCGATGCAGCAGATAAAAGACGCGCCCCGAATTTTCTCCGCAAGCCGGTAACCCGGCGCATCGTAAAATTCGTCAGGTCCGTGCACGGTTATCGACAGGCCAAGCTGAAACAACCGACTGGCGATCAAGCCGACGGTCGAAGCCGGTGTCGCGAAGTGCACATGCAGGTGCCGCAACTGCCGGCTGCGCATCCATTGGCCGACCATCACCGCTTCGATAAAATAGAACAGCCCATAGACGCATTTTCTGAAATCCCAGCCGCCCAGCCGCCAAGCGAACCCCATCACTCGCCAGTATTGCATGGGTTGGGAAACCAGGGTGAGCAGATTCGCTCGCAATGCGCCAACTATACCGTGCCGCTTGAGATAATAGGTTTTTGCGTGTTCCTCCCGCTCTATAGCCGTAAGCCGTTCGGCGGGCCTGTCCGGTTCATTGACTGACGCGACCTGAATAGTAATGCCCAAGTCCCGCAGCGCCCGGACTTCTCGCAAGATGAAGGTTTCCGAAATTCGGGGATATTGGCTAACCAGATAAGCCAGTGTCGGACCCTGGTTTGATCCTGTCATGTTCATCGTGACTCCAATACCCTTTGGTAAAGCGTGACGGCCCGATCCACTTTGGCGCCCCAGCCAAAATGCTGCTCCGCTTTTTGCCGACCCTGTTCGCCACGTTGTCGCCATTGTTCGGGATGTTCCTCAACGTCGCTAAATGCGTTGACCAGTCCCGCGACCAGCGTTTCCTCGTTACGCGGTGGAATTAGCACCCCGACTGTGTCATCCACGATTTCCGCCGGCCCTCCGAAATCGACAGCTATCACCGGCCGCCCACTCGCCATGGCTTCCAGCAGCACCGCGCCGCCGGATTCCCGCACCGATGGCAGACAAAACACATGAGCGGCCTGCAACTGCTCAGCCACTTGTGGCGCTGTAAGCGATCCTGTGAAGGTCACCATCGCATGCAGTCCGCGCTCCCTCGTTTCATCCTGTAATTCTTCCGCCAAGGGTCCCTCGCCAATTACGGTTATCCGTAAAGGATAGCGGTCTTTGATCCGTGCCGCCGCCTGTAATAGATACGTGACCCCCTTGAAAGGAATCAACCGCCCCACGTAAACGACATGCAGCGGGTTGTTCACGGACGGTGTTGCGGGCCAGGGAGTAGCCTTGAACACCGCCAAATCCACGCCGTTCTCCAGCATGAATTCACAGCGCGCCCGATAGCGTTCAGGAATGCTGTGTAACGTCGCTTGGGTAGCGGTTAGAATCAACGCGGCATTGCGGGTTGAACCGGTCAATCCATCCAGCCAGCGGCCCAGATTACGGATCGGATTGAGCCAGCCGGCTTCCCGGCGCTGAATGTCGCGAAACGCCGGCGGCGAGCCCAGACCACCATTCCACGGTCCCAGAATCACTGGCGGACCCAGCCGATGCAAACGAGTCGCTGCGAGCGGCGAAACCGGAGTCGGGACATGCACGATGTCCCAGCGTTCACCCTGAGCTTGCCGTTGCCGTAACTGGCGCACTGCCGCCCAGTCGTAGACATAGTAATCCAGCGACGAGATGAGAAAAACCGCATGTTGGCTGCTGGGGAACAGCCGCGACGCCAGACGATAGAGTGGCCCGGCAAACCACTCGGTATCGATATACAGCACTTCCGATCCCGGCAGCGGTGTGCCCGCTGCGGTCAAGGCAGGCCGGTTACGGCTGTGAGTCACCAGCGTCGTGGGCAAGCGTTGGGCCAGTTGCGAATACCATTGCCAGCCGATCTGGGAAACCGAACCCATGCCGGGACCGCATTGATAAACCGATAGCAACACGCGGGGGGCGGTTTGCATCGCGCTATACTCCCATGGCCGCAAAATAACGTCTAACCCAATCCGTAGTGCGTAGCAGAATAGCGCCTCCCGGATAGGGATCATCGGGGTTAAATGGGCGCACCCGATCCAACTCTTCCCAACGCCGCGCCATGTACGACAACCACAGCATCCAGGCCGTTTGGCGCGGATAGCCGATGCTGTCCAGATAAGCGCCCACGCACTCGGCGGCAAGCTTAGATGGGGCATTTACCGACGCCAACAGATAGCACAAATCCCCCAGCGGCACGCCGTTCCGGTCGGAAGAACCCCAATCCAGCACTTTAAAATCGCCCCGTGTGCGATCGGTCAGACGCGTATTGTAAAAACCCAGATCGCCGTGTTCTAAAACGGCGAATGGTTTATCTTGATAATCGCGTAATACCGGCACAGCGTCGGCCGCCAACTTCGCCAGCTGCGTGGGTAGTGCGCCGCGTTGCAGCAGCCGTTGTAGCGGTTCGCCGTGTTGCTCCCAAAATTCTGCTGCGGCCATGACATGCCGCGTTTGCTTCGCCAACTCGGCCAGCCAATCAGAAACACACCGCAGATAATTGGCGCGGCCTGTCAGCCGCCAGCTTAGGCCAAAAAATGGAAAACACGGTTCGAACCGATAGGCGAGCAGTGGGCGACCGTCCAGCTCAGCCGACGCCAGCGGCGTAATGATCTTGCTCTGCACAACGCCATCCAGGCGCTCGTTAATTGCCTTTAACTGCCGTTCCTCCTCGCAAAGTTGTGTCAACCCCGGAAAACGCGCCACTTTGACCAAAACCTGTGGCCGACCCCGAGCATCCAACAGGAACAGTAGAATGGGATTACCTTCGCCCAACCTGCCGGAGTACAGAATCCAGCGTTCAGGCGGGTGCTCCCGAAGCGAGGAGAGTTCCGGACAGTCGGTCCACACTTTCGCCAATCGCTCCCGAAAACTGGGATGGAGCGACGGACCGTCACGCCGGTACACGGTGATGTGCTGGCTCGATCCGCTGCGGGCGGTGAGCGTGGGAGAGATCCGGCTTAATAAACTTCTCGGGGAGTGCGGCGGATAAATCATAAAATCGCGGGCCGCCGCCCGGTGTGCCGACGGCGTA
>JAAUQA010000154.1 GCA_012032855.1 Candidatus Competibacteraceae bacterium | reverse complement strand
CCTGCCAAGCTTGGAACCGCACCCACAGCACCGCGCCGAGTTCGACATTCTTGGGTTCGCCTTCGTGTTCCAATTGGTAATCGGCGCTATTCAGGGCGCAAAGCCCCACCAGCCGGCCTGGGGCGCGGCGTAGGTGAACACCCCGTCGGCATCGGCCTTGATGGTTTGCGTGATCATATCGTCGGTCGGGGCGCTGGCTTTGCGAGCCTGGTTATAGTATTCGACTTCGACCTCGGCATAGGGGACTGGTTGGCCATCAAGCTTAACAATGCCTTGAAACACGTTACCGGCATACAGCCCATAGGGTTTGGATAACGGTACGATCTCGGTCTTCAGGCCCAGTTCCGCGTCCCAGCCTTCGTCGTCGCCGAAAGCGGTAACATAGGTTTTGGTGTAGTGCGTGATAAAGGCGTCCTCAGCCGGTTCCCAGTAGGGCTGTGGCTCCATATAGAACACGTATAAGCCGGGTCGGTCGATAGTGTAGCTGGAACGCCAGGCACCGTGGTCCATGAGCTTAACCTGCTCCAGGCTGTCGGTCAGATCCAGGGTTTTGCCATTGGCGACCACGGCGAACTTCGCCGGTTTGGCCAGTTCCATGCCTTTCATCTCAAACGGGTGGGCGAAAGTCAGTTCGAGACCAACCTGGCGGGGGTCGTCCTGCGTCACCATGGTATCCGAGGGGATGACCATGCCGTAGTGCGCGAAGGCCGCCGAGGCTAGGCTCAACGCGGCAATGCCGCTGGTTAATAACGACGTCGATAGCTTCATAATGACTCTCCGCTGTTGTGGGTCAAGCAATAATCATCAGGCGCACCAGATCGCTGGCAAAGTGCTCGGCGAGCACCAACCCAGCTGTGCACAGGAGTGCGCTGCATAGCGCGATGATAATGATCTCTGCGGCCAATAGCCGGGCAATCGTAGCGCGCCGACAACCGAGTTTGAAAATGGTCTGAATCTCGTGCCGGCGCAACCTGAGCGACAGCGCCAGGACCAGTAGTATGGCCAGCATGGTGGCTAACCCGACGATGAAAACCACTGCGTCAAGCACGTTTTTGATCCGAAATAGGGTTTGCAGCAAGTCACCAATCACGATTTTTGGAATTATGATTTGCGTTTTTAACTCGGGATCGAGATAGCGCCCGCGCAAGATGGTCGCCGTTTTGTCGTCGAAAGGGATGGCGATCACAGCACTGATCGGATAACCGGACGGGTCACCGTGAAAGTGAAACGAATTCAAATTAGCGGCGGTAATTTCGGTATATTGCACCAAGCTGGGGTCGGCAACGGCGTTGCCGGAATTGGCCTTGGTCACGTCATCATGACCGTGGCCCAACCCTTCGATCACCCAGGCCGTTTTCAAATCGACGAACACGGCTAAATCGTCGGCGCTGTGGCGACGTTCGAGCACTCCGGCAACGGTCATTTTAAGCGGGTACACTCCGGCCAGATCGAACAAGTTCTCGGGCGTGGAAATCAGGCTGTCGCCCACTTCCAATCCCAGGCGCTCGGCTGCCTCAGCACCTAGCACACACTCACCAAGCACCCCGAATGGGCGGCCCGCAGCAATCTCCAAACCGCGCAGCTCGAAATATTCCAAGGTGGTGCCGACGATAAGGGCGTCGCGGGTCTTAAACCGCACGTACAGAGGAACCGCCTGCGCCAGCCCCGACTCCCAGATTTGTTCGGACGCGCTCATATCGATCGGCGGCGGCGCTTGATCGCTGAAGTACAGCGCGCTCATCAGCAAATTCAGCGCACTGCCTTGGCGCCAACCACCAGTGGAGTCGCGCCGCCCGCGCCAGCATTTGGCGTTCGCTTTCGGCCAACAACAGTTTCAGCAGCAGAGGCAGGATGGCGATCAGGGTCACGCAAGCAATCAGCGTCAGGGTCTTCCAGCGGTTGAAGCTGACATAGCGCCAGGCCAGATACAGGCTGTCTATCATGCCGCTGTGGAAAGTTGCCGAAAGGTTTGAAAATCAACCACACGGTCGAACCGGGTCAGTAGTTCATGGTCGTGGGTAACGGCAAGCAGAGTTGCCTGGTGGGCATCAACGGCGTCGAACAGCAGATCGAGAATGCGGGTCTTGTTCGCGGGATCGAGGTTGCCGGTCGCCTCGTCAGCCAAAATCAGTTTAGGCTCAGGCAGCAACGCACGGCAGATCGCTACGCGCTGTTTCTCGCCTTGCGACAGTTTATCCACTCGCCGTTTGAGCTTGTCGTTAATACCCATCGCTGTGGCCAGCTCCAACGCCCGCCGGCGCACCGCTGGACTGAGCTGTAATGCTCCGCTGATCCGGTAGGGGTGCAGGATGTTGTCCAATACATTCAGATAATCGAGCAGTTCGAAATCTTGGAATACGAAGCCGATGCGGGTGATGCGAAAATCACGCCGCTCACGGTCGCTAAGCAATTCGACCGATTGGTCATCGACGCGCACGCTGCCGTATTGCGGAGTCACGATACCGGCGAGCAGGTTTAATAAGGTGGTTTTGCCGGACCCGCTGGGGCCGACGACGGCAACTTTCTCCCCGCTGCCAATCTCGAACGTCGGTATGTGCAAGCGAAATCCGCTGTCCGCGTAAGCGAACTTTATGTCCCGCAGGGCAATCATCGATTCGCCGCTGCCAGCGCTTCGCGACCATCGATCCGCTGCTCGTCGAGCAGCGTCAGCGCGGTGATTTTCCAGACTCCAGCGACCGGTCCGACCGTGACCATTGCGTTGTAGCGGTTGGTGCGATGATGGCGGTAGGCCCTGGTGGTCAACCGAGCCTGCGGCGGTCCACTGGGCATCGAACGTATATCCTGCCCCCCGCTCTTGGTAGGACCTGCGTGTCAATCAGTTCAACGGCGTTGACCTTAATACTGGCGCCGCCGGCATGCTGCAACATCAGCGAGCGACGCTGCTGAAGGTACAGCTCGCTAAGCAACTCGCCCGCCACTGCCTCAGCCAATCGATCGTAAACCACCTCCTCTCGCTCGGCGTCGAAAGCGAGGTAAATCTTTTGCAGCAGCTTTTCCAGAATGCCCAACACTTCGGCATCGCTGACTTCCGTTGCAGTCACGGTTAGCTGGGCGTCGCCAGCGGCCACCAGCCTGGAACGATCGAGCAAGATACTATCAATGCCAATCTGCAAAATGGCGATGGCCACGAGCCAACCACCAGCCACCCGCGTTACCACAGCAACATTGCCAGATCGTAACAACCAATTAGCGCCGGAAAAGGTGAAATACAGTAGCAACGCCACGCCGATAAGCATTCCCAGTATGAATAACAACAGCGCCGCGTCGGAGTCTAGCAGCACCGCGCCATTGGCGTAGCCGTGGCTCAAGCCAAACAACAGGCCAAGAGCGATTAGCAATGCATCGGGCAAGGACCTCGCTGCCAACAGCAATACTCCTAGCACTAGGCCAGAACTCAGGTTCAGCGATCCGATACCGGGTAACGCTGGCCACACCAGCGCGCTCAGCGCACCCAATGCCAGCGCCAACACAAATGCTAGCAACATGAACCGCGCCTTGGCATGACCCTGCTGGGCAGCCAAAAGGCCGAGCGCCAGCATCGGCAACAAGTGCTCTAACGCACTTAGGGGATGGATGAATCCGATATAGAAGTCGCCGAAACGTAGGTCGACAGCCTGTCCCCAGGCTCCTAGAAAGGCCAACGCGATCACTGACCCGAGCAGGGTAAGCTTTAAAGCTCGATGTGCCATATTCACACGCGCCAAAAAAACCATAAGCTAACGACAAGCGGTGCGTGGCGGAACACCGTCGCGTGCTACGCCGCGCACCAAAGCGACTCGCCTCAACTCGATTCCGGCACTTCGAACAACAGCACGGCGCGCATCACATGCTCGTCGAATTGCTCGCCGCTAACGCGATGTTCCGCTCGCACCATCCAGGTGCCAGCGACCACTAGTTTGATCATCGCCTTGTCCGCGTGCTCGCCTTCGCTTAGCGTTTCCGTGTAATAGGCGTAGGTGCCGGGCGTATCGCTAAAACCGTCGAAAGTCGCGTAAACGGCGGTGTTCAGCGGTTTTCCGTCGTATAGCACCTGCACCGGTAATTCATCGCCCGGGTTTACAGTGGCGGGATTGGTCAGCGGCACGATTTCTAACAGTTGACCGGCCGGCTTGGCATAGCTGTCGTCGTCGGCGCTAGCATTGATCAAGGCTTTGGCGAACTTTTCGTATTTATTGCTGCTCTTCGCCTCCGGGTTTTGTTCGCGTCCGCCCGGTTGCCAGCCTTTGTCGGTCTGCGACCAGACCTGTCCGTGGCGATGGCCTAACAAATAGGCCGTGGCGCCATCGACATCGCTAAGCGTACCTTCCAGTCGTTGCGCCGCTTCGTTTTCCTGAAGTTGACCGGCACCAAAGCGCCGTCTTTGGCCAGTGACACCGTAACGTATCGGCTTTTTCCATCTCTTCGGAGCGGACAAAATAGTGCGTCGATTCGACGGTAAAGTGCAGTGGTTCGTCGGCTGCCGTGCCGGACTTGGCCGGTTTGACGATAAACTCGTGTGCGTGTGCCGCCGCACCGAAAAGTGATTGCTACCAAACCCGCTAAAGTGATAGTTGTAAGCCGCATAAGACCCTCTTCGCGCTAGTGAAATCGGAAGCCCAACAATGTGTATCCGGGCCGCTGATAGCCTGGCTGTAAGCGATATGCGCAAGCAACCGGCCAAGCGGATGCGGGTAGAGTGGCGAACTGATATTACATTTATTTGACTTAAACCTAAGTCCAGATTTTTCAGCGCATGATGACGTAGAAGGCGATCCCAAACCGGCTGGACAGTCTGGGTTACAAAATTCGGTTTGCTCCCTGACCCAGGGTTGATTCACCGGCGATCATTACGACCCTGATCAACTGGCTGAAGCGTTCGTTAAACTAAAAATAATTTGGCTTCACACCTCGATTCTCATTGGGACACCAGGTTGCCGATCTTTGTAAATTACAGGAATGAAAGAATGCATTTCACCTTGCTGTGCAAAATAAAAGACCTGACCCCTTTCTCTCGATCGTCCCCATGCGCTGCGAGGCTGGTTGTTGCTGCCAGAATGGCGATTGCGATTAGGTTCTTTTTGAGCATCGTGTTCGTTTGCATGGTCATGTTTCCTTTAATGCGTGTTGCGTTGTGGGATGATTAGATTGCCGTGTCGCAATCGACCGCCTGGCCCCTGCGACACGGCACGCGCCGTACCAAGTGCGTAGCCACCTGATTTAAATGATAAAATAGCCCGCCTATTGCGAATCACGGGCATCGCGAGACTCGATTCGAGCGGCTTAGGTTGAACTGATCGGCTCAGAGTGAACCGGCTGGGCTTGGAAGAGTGTTCGGCGACCTGCCGAGAATGTTGCGCCCGCCAGAGGCGGGTTCAGAGCGCGCAATCGGCGATCTAGTGTCTGAGCGTCGGGGAAAGGAATGCGGAGCACGCAACCGTAGAATTTTTGTTACCGGTTGCCGTTTCAGCCCCGACCAACTTTGGTGTCCGCTGAAAGGGCTCGCACGAAACCGCAATTTAAGGTCAGATATGACAAGCGGATCAAAATCAGTCGACCTAAGGGCCGCCGTTTATCGGCCCCGTTATGAGCTAAAGTAAGGTGATGGCTACAATCTTTTATCCTGCACTACGATGAACGCCATCGTCGCTCTGGATTTCCGCACCCTCTCTTTCGTCACTCTGCTGTTCTCGTTCATTTTCGGCTTCGGCTTGGCGGTGTTCGCTGCCAAGCATTACAAGTTCCGGTCTCTGGCCCTGGTGGGCAGCGGCTTTCTCATCATGGGGTTGGGATACGTGCTGTTGGGTATGCGCCATGTGTTGCCGCACGTCGTCACCATCGTCATCGCTAACAGCTTGATTTATCTGTCGCTGATCATGGTTTACCGGGGATTGTTCCGCTTTCTCAGCGTTTCCCTGTCCCGGGAAAGTATCTGAGCGGCGCGGGGTTGCTGTTGCTGGTGTTCATCCTCAGCGTACTTCACCTATAAGTCCCCAACGTCAACGCTCGTATCATGGGCTTCTCCGCCTGTTACGCGCTGCTTTGTTTCATCGCCGGATACGGTTTGATGAAGAGTGATCGAACCTTCGCGCCTTTGCCGGTCCAGTTTCTCGCAGCCACCTTCGTCGGCATCGGGCTGTTCCACGTCTATCGAGTGATCTTGACTAGCGACGCCGCGCCGTTGTTAGATTTCATGAAGGCGGGCGCCATTCACGCCATCACCGTTATCACCTCCCAATTCATCGTCTTGTTTGTCACGTTTATGGTGATATGGATCGCCAGCGATTACCTGGAACGGGAGCTACGGGAAATGGCCAAGGTGGATCCCCTGACCAAGGTATACAATCGCCGGGTCTTGGAGGAGTTCTGTCACAAGGAGCTAGCGCGTGCACAACGCAGTGGCCAGGTACTGGCCATTGTGATTTGCGATATTGACCACTTCAAGCAGTTCAATGACCGCCACGGTCATCAATTGGGGGATCGGGTTCTGGCAGAATTCGCCGGGCTGCTGCACAGCAACGTGCGCACCGGGGACGTGGTGGCCCGCTATGGAGGAGAGGAATTTGTGATCCTGCTGCCTGAGACCGATTGCACCCAGGCGGCGGACGTCGCTGAAAAATTGCGTGGCCTAGTAAAGGCGCACCGCGTTCAGCAAGACAGGGGGGAGCCACTAACCGTGAGCGCCAGTTTCGGGGTGGCTTGTTCTAATCCCACTCGTGACCAAACCTTCGACAACATTCTTAAAGCGGCGGACGAGGCTCTTTATCAGGCAAAGGCTCAGGGGCGTAACCGGGTTTGCATAGCCGCCTCGACTGCCTAGTACTTGAACTGTAAATCGCTCAGGTCATGATAACGTTGAAAGCAATGGTAATCCGCTCGCCCGGTCCGAAATAGGGATGAACTTGATGCTGTAACCATCCGGGAAAGACCACCATCTGCCCCGGAACAGGATTGACGAGAAAGCGACCGTAGAGGTTGGTGAAATCGGAGTAATTCAGGCTGGCACCGGACGGGGATCAATCAGCTCCAGCTTGCCGCTGAAAGGATGCTCTTCGACTGGTTGGGGATTGCCATTGATAAAGTAAACCCCCGACCAAAACAGCATTCGGATGGCTGTGCAGGCTGTTGTACTGGCCGTGGCGCAGAACATTGGCCCAACCCTCTAAGCGGAACCCGCTGCTGGCGGGATCATCCGGGTTGCGGGCGACGGTTCGACACAGCGTTTCCAGGTAAACTTGCAAACGCTGGCGAAGCTCCTTAATACAGAGT
>JAAUQA010000153.1 GCA_012032855.1 Candidatus Competibacteraceae bacterium | reverse complement strand
GCATTGAGACCGGGGTCGATCTGAATCAACTCGTCGCTGTCGGCCATTTCATTGCGGATTTTCTCGGGCGACCTTCCGGCTCCAAAGTGGGGCGGGCCATGCTCGGTAAGGGGAATTAATCCCAGCTTGCTCTCAATTTCCGCATTATTTCCCTCTCTAGACTTATGGTCCGAGGCTTGCATTACAGGATTGTCTGTAGTGCGGGCATAAAAGCCGATAGCCCATCCATTAGTACCAAAAAATGAAAGTGCATGAACCGTTCTTTAAGCCGTTCGGCTCGCCGTGATGCCGGAGCGTTGGGTTACCAGCAGACGCACGAAATTAGGGAATTCCGGAGTGGGCTTTGCGCTTTTATGGTGCTTTTTGTTTGGATTCAGAACCACTAGGGACGGATCACTGCAATAGTCTTCTAAGAGGCGTTCATATGTGTGGAATTAGCGGCGAAATTCGCTTCGATGGGCAAACGGTAGACCCCGCCGGCATCCATGCCATGAACAATCGGATGCGCGCCCGTGGCCCGGATGATGCGGGTGTTTTTTGTGTGGCTAATCGGGCCTTTGGGCATCGCCGACTGATGATCATGGACTTGTCGCCGGACTCGCAACAGCCGATGTTCGATCCCAATCTGGGCTTGGGCATCGTGTTCAACGGCGCGATCTACAATCACCCCCAACTCCGTGAGACCCTGACCGGACTGGGCTATCGTTTTTATTCAACAGGCGATACCGAAGTCATTTTGAAAGCCTACCATGCCTGGGGACCGGACTGTCTGCAGCGGTTTAATGGCATGTTTGCTTTTGCTATCTGGGAACGGGACAGTGGCCGCACCTTTTTGGCGCGTGATCGGTTGGGAATTAAACCGCTTTATTACACTCGGCAAGATCAGCGGCTGCGATTTGCTTCCAGCTTGCCGGCATTACTCGCGGCGGGCGATGTGGACACCAGCATTGATCCTATCGCCTTGAATTATTACTTGAACTTCCACGCGGTGGTGCCCGCGCCGCACACAATGTTGGCCGGGGTCAAAAAGCTACCGCCAGGGCATTATATGAGTATTGATGCCGATGGCCGCACCGAAAAAGTGCGCTATTGGCGCTTGGATTTTACCCGTCAGGGCGGCGATGCTGAGCGCTCTTTCGAAGACTGGCGCGAGGCGCTGCTGGAAGAATTGCGCAAAGCGGTCAAGCGTCGTTTGGTCGCGGCGGTTGATGTCGGCGTGTTGCTGTCTGGCGGCGTGGATTCCAGTCTATTAGTGGGGCTGATGGCGGAGAATGGTGTCAGCAACTTGAACACCTACTCGGTGGGTTTCGAGTCGGTCGGCGGCGAGGCCGGCGATGAGTTCAAATACTCGGATATTATCGCTAATCACTTTGCGACTAAGCACCACCAAATCCGCGTTTCTTCCAGCGAATTGCTGGAACAACTACCGTTAGCCATCACCGCGATGTCCGAGCCGATGGTCAGCCATGATTGCATCGGTTTTTATCTGTTATCGCGGGAAGTCGCCAAAACCTGCAAGGCGGTACAAAGCGGGCAGGGCGCTGACGAAGTGTTCGGCGGCTATCATTGGTATCCGCCGTTAATCGATAGCACCACGCCGTTTGAATCCTATCGACAAGCGTTTTTTGATCGCGACTTCACGGAATATCAGCGGGTTGTCCAAACGCGTTTAGTCGATACGGATCATGCCGATGCGTTCGTGCGGCAACACTTCGCTCAACCCGGCGCGGATGATCCTGTAGATAAGGCTTTACGTCTGGATACCACAGTGATGCTGGTCGACGATCCAGTCAAACGGGTTGATAATATGACGATGGCTTGGGGCCTGGAAGCGCGGGTTCCTTTTCTCGATCATGAATTGGCAGAGTTTGCTGCCCCGTATGCCGTCGCGTTTCAAAGTCGCTAATGAGGGTAAATACATCCTCAAAGAGACTGCCCGTGCAGTGATTCCCAGCGCGGTCATTGATCGACCCAAAGGCTATTTCCCGGTGCCGGCGCTTAAATATTTACAAGGCAGTGTGCTCGATTATGTGCGCGATGCGCTGCTGAATTCTAAAGCGCAGCAACGGGGTCTGTTTCAGCAAGAGTATGTGAATGGTTTGCTGGATGACCCGGAAAGCCACATCACCCCATTACGCGGGTCAAAGCTGTGGCAACTCGGCTTGCTGGAAATTTGGTTGCAAGCGCAGGCGTTGTAAACTTTCTTACCGCAGTGACGATTATCTGGGTTGTTAACTTTACGGTCATTAAGCCGATCCAGAATTACCCGCACCCTTTCGTCCAATGGAGAGCAAAGCGACGATGAAAAAGAACACCACAATCTTTTGCGGCTGGGGCCGGATTATCATGGGTCACACCTTTACCGACCCGGTTGCTTGGCGACAGAGCTCTGCCACGAGCGTCGCGGTAATCGCGATATTGCGATTTATGTTAATCAGCCCCATGTGGTGCTGTCCTATGCGCCGCAGCAACTGTTTTTGGACCCATCCGATACCCTGCGCCTGGATATGCAGCACTTTGAAGGTGCTGATGACGAATCGAACGAGATCACCGTGCGGCCGATTAGCAGCGAAAATGATGCTTACGCCATCAATGAGCTGTATTTGAAACGTAATATGATGCCCACCGACCCGAATTACGTGTGGCAAATGCGTGACGCTACCACCATCGTGTTCCTGGTCGCGGAAGATCCTGTCACCCAGCGGATTGTCGGTACGGTTATGGGGATCAATCATTGCAAACTATTCGATGACCCCGACAAGGGTTCCAGCCTGTGGTGTCTGGCGGTAGATCCGCAAGCCCGCCAACCGGGTATCGGCGAGGCGCTGGTTAGAAGTCTGGCCGGGTATTTCAAAGGCCAGCAGTGCGCCTATATGGACTTGTCGGTGATGCATGACAACGAGTTTGCCAAGAGCTTATACAGCAAGCTAGGGTTTGAGCAGGTTCAAACCTTCGCCATCAAAAATAAAAATGCGTTTAACGAAGCCTTATTTGTCGGCCCCGATCTGGAAGGCAACCTAAATCCCTATGCCAAAATCATTGTCGATGAAGCGAGGGGCCGGGGCATTTCAGTAGAAGTTCTGGATGCCGAGGAGGGCTATTTTCGCCTCAGCAACGGCGGCAAAAGCATTACCTGCCGTGAATCGCTGAGTGAGTTGACCAGCGCCGTTGCAATGAGTCGCTGTCAGGATAAATATGTCACCAACCGTTGGCTCAGCAAAGCCGGTCTGAAAACGCCGGCGTTTCAGCTAGCCGGTTCCCGGAAGAGCAACCTAGCTTTTCTTGAACAACATAACTCGATAGTCGTCAAACCGACCATTGGTGAGCAAGGCAAAGGCATTACTGTCGGCGTGACCGATGCAGAAGCGCTCAAAACCGCCATAACGAAGGCCGAACAATTCAGTGATCGGGTGTTGCTGGAATCGTTTCAACCCGGACAGGATTTGCGTATCGTAGTGATCAATTACAAGGTGGTCGCTGCTGCGGTGCGCAAACCGGCCCAGTTTATCGGCGATGGTCAAAATGATGCGCGGACTTTACTGGAAAAACAAAGTCGTCGCCGTGCAGCCGCTACCGGTGGTGAGAGTCATATTCCCATTGATGCCGAGACCGAACGCTGCTTAGCCCAACAGGGGTATACCTTGGATTCCATCGTTGAAAAAGGCGTGATCGTCACGGCGCGCAAGACCGCCAATCTGCATACCGGCGGCACTATTCATGATGTCACCGGCATCTTGCATCCAAGGTTGGTGGCAGCAGCGGTAAAAGCCGCCCGCACCCTGGACATTCCGGTGGTGGGCTTAGACTTTATGGTCCGCACACCGGATCAACCGGCGCATGTCATTATTGAGGCTAACGAGCGGGTCGGTTTGGCCAATCACGAACCGCAGCCGACCGCGCAACGCTTTATCGATCTATTGTTCCCGTTGTCAATCAGCGGGCGTTGGACTGGGACCGGCTGATGATTGATCCCGAACGTATTCAACAGACCTTGCTGGAATTACTGGCCATCCCCAGTCCGTGCGGGTTTACCGATGAGATCGTGCATTACATCGGTAAACGACTTGCCGCTATGGAGATTCAATATGATTTGACCCGGCGTGGTACGATTCGCGCCAAGTTGCCCGGCAGCGGTTCGGGACCGGCGCGTGCCATCGTCAACCATGTCGATTCTATCGGCGCGATGGTGCGCTTTATTCGTGACGACGGGCGGATTGCGGTGGCGCCGATTGGGTTCTGGAGTAGCCGCTTTGCCGAAAGTGCCCGAGTCACGGTATTCAGCGAGCACGGCAGTTACCGGGGTAATCTGTTGCCGATGGTGCAATGGGGAGTTTCGCGTGATCGTGGGGTCGAGGCGGTACCGATGAATTGGGACCATATCGAGCTGCGGCTTGATGAGCCGGTCTTCGATGCCGACGATGTGCGCGATCTCGGTATTGAGGTCGGTAATTTTATCGCGCTCGACAGTACCCCGGAAGTGCTGGCCAATGGCTATATCGTCGGGCGCAGTATCGATAACAAGGCGGGCGCGGCGGCGGTGTTGGAAACCTTGCGGCATTTAGTCGAATCGGGTTTGCAACCTGCCCGCGACACTTACACGTTATTTACCATTACCGAAACCATCGGCACTGGCACCGGCAGTGCCGTGCTACCGGATGTCAGCGAACTGCTGACGGTGGATTTCGCCTCCGTGCCTTCCACCGAGAAATCTCCGTTCAAGCGCGTTACGCTGGCTGCCAGCGATGCCAGCGGCCCATATGATTACCACTTCACCGCCCATTTGCATCAATTAGCGATTGAACTGAATATCCCCCACCAAAAGAAAGTGCTGGAAGCTTTCCACAGTGATACCGCTTCGGCCTTGGCTGCCGGGCACGATGTCCGCACAGCAGTCATTGCCTATGCCGGTGATGCTTCCCATAGTATTGAGCGCACCCACATAGGCAGCCTGGAAAATGTCGCGCGGCTACTCGTGGCGTATCTGTGTTCCGAACCAACCTTTAAACAGGATACGCAATTTACTACGGTGGATGATTTCTCTCACCAGATTACCTCGGATAATCTGCCGGTATCGCCAGCCCGCCAGCCATCGGTGGCGGAGGTGCTCATGTGTCATCAAGGATAAGGAATGAGTCCAGCCCGTACTGTTTTCATCGACAAGGAGTATCTGTGTGCGCGGTTGCTGGACATGTTGGCTATTCCCTGCCCATCGGGCTTTACCGATGAGATCAGCCGTTATGTCTCAGGCGAACTCGACAAACTAGGCATTCCCTACCAACTGACTCGACGCGGCACCATCATCGCCCAATTGGAAGGGCGTCGGCATCACTGCGGACGGGCGGTAGTCAATCATCTTGATACCATCGGCGCAACGGTCAGCGCCCTAAAACCCAACGGGCGACTGGCCTTGAAACCAGTCGGCACTTGGTCCAGCCGGTTTGCCGAAGGGGGACGGGTAACGGTATTCAGTCGTAACCGCTCGTTCCGTGGCCAGGTATTGCCGTTGTTGGCATCCGGACACGCCTTCAACGAACGAGTCGATACGTTACCGGTGGAGTGGCCGCAAGTCGAAGTCCGGCTCAATGAGCGAGTGGCCAATACGCAAGATCTGAGCGATCTCGGCATCGAAGACGGTGATTATGTCGCTTTCGATTCCGACCCAGAGTTATCGGAAAACGGCTTTATCACGGCGCGTCATTTAGATAACAAAGCGGGAGCGAGCGCTTTGCTCAGCTGTTTGAAGGCGATACGAGACAATGACGTCAAGCCTGCCATCGACTTTCACGCCATTTTTACCATCACCGAAGAAGTAGGTACCGGGGCCAGCGCGTCGTTGGCCAAGCACATCAGCGAATTTGTCGGCATCGACATCGGTCCAGTAGCGCCCGGTCAAAATGCGCGGGAAACCGGCGTTACCCTGTGCGCTCAGGATACCAGCGGGCCTTTCGATTATCACATGCTGCAAAAGCTCAAAGGGCTGTGTCAAAAATACCGGATCGGTTATCAAACCGATGTGTTTCGCTATTATTACTCTGATGCTAATTCCGCCATCACCGCCGGTCATGATGTGCGCAATGCCTTGATTACCTTTGGCACCGATGCGACGCATGGTTACGAACGCACCCACTTCGACAGTCTGGAGTCGATAGCCAAGTTGCTGTATTTCTACAGTCTTAGCAAGCCCGTGTATCCGCTGTTAGCGGGTGATTCCCGAAGATTTCCGCATCTCAACGCGGTCTGAGGACCGCGACCAATTTCCGGTAGTGCCCCAATGACCATCAAAACCCTACATAGCCATCGCACCATTTGGGGTGGGATCACAGTTATCCGCCAGCCCTGACCGTCGCACCCGGCGAGAAACTGGAATTGGAGTTGCTGGATGCCTCTGGTAATCGTATTCAACCTACCGATAATCATGCTGCGGTACTGAACTTAGCACCGGAAAATGCCAATCCGCTGACTGGCCCAATTTATGTCGAAGACGCAGAAGCGGGCGATACGCTGGTCATTGATATTCTGGATTTTGGATTGAGCGATTGGGGCTGGACGGCGCTCATACCGGAATTTGGGCTGTTGCAAGCCGACTTCCCGGACCCGTTTTTGCACCTGTCCAGTTACGATGAGACGGTAGTCCGGTTTACCGATAATGTGCGTCTGCCCACTCGTCCGTTCGCCGGCACCATTGGCGTTGCTCCGGCACAACCCGGCTGCCACAGCGCCATCCCGCCCAGTAATTGCGGAGGGAACATGGACATCAAAAATCTAGTGCGCGGCACGCAACTGCTGTTACCGGTTGAAGTGCCGGGTGCGTTGCTGTCGGTGGGCGATGGTCATGCCGCGCAAGGCGATGGGGAAGTCTGCGGCACGGCGATTGAGACTCGGTTGAGTATTCAGATTCGCGTTAGCGTGATTAAAACCGTGCAACAGACGATTCCTCAGCCGATGGCTTTCATCCCGTCAGGGGGATATGCTGAAGTCAGTGGAGGACGCAGCCTGATGACCACCGGTATCGGCTCGGACCTTTTTACGGCGGCACAGGACGCCGTGCGGTTTATGATTGATTTGCTTGGTAGACGCTATGGTTTAGAGCCGGAATTAGCTTATTGCTTGTGCGGTGTTGCGGGTGATTTGAGGATTTCTCAGTTGGTTAATGTGCCGAATTGGACGGTGGGTTTTCGATGCCGGAGGGTGTTTTTTGCTGACATCTAATTGGGGGTTCTCAAGGTTCGCCTCCCTCATAAGTTCACTCACGCTGATTTTGCTGGTGCTGTGACCATCAGTGGAATCCG
>JAAUQA010000152.1 GCA_012032855.1 Candidatus Competibacteraceae bacterium | reverse complement strand
AGAAAATTGCAGCCTGCAAGGTGTTTGCCGGGGTGTTGGGTTGCAGAACAGCTATGACTGTGTGGGTTGGTTCGGCAAGGATGTGACATCCTTGCGAAGAGGGTTACAATGATTTGGCAAGCCAAATCATTGTAACAAGATGGGATATTTTTCGTATGTCTGCTGAATCAGGTGGTTAGAAGGCTTAGCGTGAAATCAATGACAAACCAAGGAACAAAACAATCGTATTGTTTCTGATCGCAATAGCCAAGTATTTAATAGCTCCAAGAATCACACTAGGCTTGGCATTTATTGGTGTGTTATTTGAAATGGCTGGCTGGATATCACTATTCAAAAGCCACGACCTTTCAAAAGAAAGGAAATCATGAATTTCTTAATCAAATTCCCACATATCGAGAAACGAATGATATTGAACCTGCTTCCTGATAAATACGTGCAGCCTACGTAGGGCGCAATAATCGTAGTGCATTGCGCCATATATCTTCGTGCTGATTATTCAGCGTAACAGGAATTGACCGTTGATTTTTGAAGTAGTCGGCGATATTAGCAATGTAGAGATAATCGCCGTTGGTGGCCGGATTCGGGAAATAATGCGGCTCCGGAACCAATTTGGACCTGGGCGATGGCGAAAATTGAAAGGTACCGCTCTCGTTCGCTTGGAGAACGGTAATCTTCGAAACGTTGAACTACACTGGTATGAAGCCCATGGAGTCGGGAAAAGAAAGATGAAAATCAAACGATTTTTGGATTGATAGATATGACTAAAGTGAAAACCAAATCGAAATTCGTCTTATGTATTGAGAACAAGGATTGTGATGACCTAGAGAAAGGAAAGGTTTATCCGAAACTGAGCGACTCAAAAGCTAAAAGAGAAGGATTTATCCGAGTAATTGACGAGTCCGGGGAAGATTATTTATATCCAGAGTCTTATTTTGTGCCGATTGAAATTCCAGTCGAAGCTCGTCACGCATTGGGCGTTTGAGCCAATTCCCGTCAATCGCGCTAAAGCGTTCTTTCCAATTAGTATTGGACTATAGTTCTTATTCATTCTGTCTCTTCAGACAGTCTCAGCCCTGTTAGGCGAAATATCGGATACCAATGAACGATCTGATTGCGACATTCATCTTTTTCTTCGCTGTTATCGATCCCATCGGATCGGTGCCAGTGTTCATTGCTGTAACTACCCGTTATGAGGATCGGATCAAAAGAAAAATTGCAGTTCAAGCAACTCTTGCTTCGGCAGCAATTCTGTTGTTTTTCGTTATCGCAGGTGAAATCATCCTGGACGCGATAAATATTCCACTTTCGGCGTTTCAAATCGCAGGAGGCATTGTTCTGTTTCTGTTTGCGCTCACCATGATTTTTGGCGAGAGTAAACCGGAGCAAGAACTCAAGATGACCAATACCGGAACCGAAACGGCTATTTTCCCGCTCGCCGTTCCGTCTATTGCCAGTCCGGGTGCCATGCTCGCAGCTGTCTTGCTCACAGAAAACAGTCAATACAGTTTATGGGAACAGGCCCAAACTGCAGCGATGATGCTCTCAGTATTGCTGATTGTGCTGATGTTGCTGCTCGCCGCGAGTTGGATTCATCGACTCATCGGAAATAGTGGCGCGAGCATTATTAGTCGAGTCATGGGGTTGATTCTCTCTTCGGTAGCGGTTTCAAGCGTTTTGGCTGGTATTAAGGAGTATTTTGGGCTGTGAATGCGGCACTGCCCCTGATTTGCGAACATACCTAGGATTTTGAAGGTGCCTCATTTTTTTATGAATAAGCTCGGCCGTCAAATTCTCAAACTTTAGAGGAAAAAACCATGAGTACACCACTAACCATCGTGGCTCACATTGAGGCGAGTAAAGATAAAGTTGATTTGGTGAGATCCGAGTTATTGAAATTGATCGAACCCACTCGAAAAGAGCAAGGATGCATACAATATGACTTGCATCAAGATAATGGCAAATCGGAAATTTTCCTGTTTTCGAAATTGGGAAACACGAGACCTGTGGCAAGCGCATATGAATAGCGCTCACCTGAAAGCGTTCTTGGCAGCAACCGATGGAGCAATTGCTAACTTCTCGGTCAATGAAATGAGCCGAATCGGTTAAATCTCGTTACACCTGATTTCAGCAACAATTGACTTGTAGCACACAAAAACACTACATTATCGATAGTTATTCCTGGGGGAGCCTGGCTGGCTGAGAGCCCATCCCGTCTTGGCGGTGCATGGGAACCCTTCGAACCTGATCCGGATAATGCCGGCGTAGGGAAGGAAATAGCGGATTCGTGTTGGTTTCACCTTTCCCCTGTCCCTTTCTTCCCGGCTTTTGCCCTGCTGCGCAAAGCATCGTTTCAGCAGATCATGATCCCCAATCGCCGCTTGCTGGCGTGGAGGTAAAAGCCGAATGTCTTCGGTCACCATTATCGGTGCCGGCATCGCCGGTCTCTGGCAAGCCTATACATTGGCCCGAGCAGGGTTTGCCGTGCGCTTGATTGATCAGGGCGATGACACTCTGAGCGGCGGCTGTAGCTGGCGGGCTGGCGGTATGCTGGCACCCTATTGCGAGGCTGAAGTTGCGGAACCCTGGTGGTTCGCTTGGGTTTGCGGTCGCTTGAATTATGGCAAATCGCTCTGCCGGAGTTTTCCCAAAACGGCACATTGGTAGTCGCTCCGCCGCGCGATCCCGCCAGTTTGCAGCGCTTCGGTCGGTTGACTGAAGGGCATGAAACCCTAAACGCTGAAGCGCTCGCCAGTCTGGAACCGGCTCTAGTGGGGCGTTTCAACGCCGGGTTGTTTTATCCCGCCGAGGCCCACGTCGATCCCCGTCAAGTCATGCCGATGCTCTTGCAAGAAATACGCGACTTGGGCGTAGAGGTTGTATTCCAATGCCAAACTGCTTTGGATGACAACCACAGCGACTGGCGTATCGACTGTCGCGGGCTTGCAGCTCAGGACACTTGGCCTGAACTGCGCGGCGTCAAGGGAGAAATGATCCTCATCAAGAGTCGCGATGTTGAATTGCAACGCCCGGTGCGGCTACTGCATCATCGCCATCCCATTTATGTGGTGCCGCGTGCCGAGGGCGTTTTCATGATCGGTGCCACAACCATCGAAAGTGATGCTGGCGGCGGCGTGAGTCTGCGTTCGGCGGGTGAACTGTTGACGCTCGCCTACAGCCTGCACCCGGCGTTTGCCGAAGCGGAAATCTTGGAGCTCAATGCCGGTCTGCGCCCGGCCTTTTCCGACCATCTGCCGCAAATACGGGTGCGCAATCGTCACCTTTTCGTCAACGGTCTGTATCGGCACGGCTTTTTGCTGGCCCCCGCTCTGGCCGAATTGACGGTTAATTATCTGCGCAACGGCGCAGCCGACCCGGAGGTCTTTCGTGAAACTTAAAGTCAATGCCGAAGAAAAACAGGTTTCGGCGGCCACTCTCGCTGCATTGTGCCGCGAATTGGGGTATCCCGAACAAGGCGTAGCCACCGCTGTCAACGGCGAATTCGTGCCCCGTCAGCAGCGGGATAATCAGCCTTTGCGTGACGGCGACGCCGTGGAAATCCTTGCGCCCATGCAGGGGGGCTGATGCTAACTGTCTACGATACCGTTTTGGCCAGCAGGCTATTTCTGGGCACGGCGCAATATCCCTCCCCGGAGCACCTGCGGTCAGCAGTAGAACGTTCGCAAGCCGACGTAGTGACTGTTTCCTTGCGCCGGGAAGCCGCCGGTGCGGGCAGTGGCCAACGCTTTTGGCAACTGATTCAGTCGCTGGGAGTACGGGTATTGCCGAATACCGCCGGTTGCCGGACAGTGAAGGAAGCCGTTACCACCGCTCACATGGCGCGTGAAGTGTTCGCAACCCCGTGGGTCAAATTGGAAGTCATCGGCGACGATGCCACGTTACAACCGGACGTATTCGGTTTAGTGGAGGCGGCTCGTATACTCAGCGAAGACGGCTTTCAAGTGTTCCCCTACACGACAGAAGATCTAGTCGTAGCTGAACGATTGCTGGCAGCGGGTTGCCGGGTGTTAATGCCCTGGGGTGCTCCCATCGGCACCGGACGGGGTCTCAACAATGTGTATGGGTTACGCCAACTGCGCGCGCACTTCCGGGAGATTCCGTTGGTTGTAGACGCCGGTATCGGTTCACCGTCTCATGCCGCTCAAGCGCTGGAATTAGGCTATGATGCGGTGTTGCTCAATACCGCCGTCTCCAAGGCTGGCGATCCGCCGGCGATGGCTGAAGCCTTCGCGCAAGCGGTAAACGCCGGTCGACTGGCTTATGAAGCGGGTTTGATGGAGGCGCACGATCTGGCCGCACCTTCAACCCCTGAATTCGGTACCCCCTTTTCCCCGTGGAGTGGCCATGCTTGACCGATTTTATCCCATCGTACCGGATGTTCAGTGGCTGGAGCGGCTATTGGCCTGGGGTGTAAAACTGGTTCAGTTACGGATTAAGGAAGACTCCCCTGCTTCGATCCGCGCTCAAATCAGCCGCTGTCTGGAGTTGGCGAAGCGCTGGGATTGCCAGTTGATCGTCAATGATTACTGGCAGGATGCTATTGATCTAAAAGCCGATTTCATCCATCTCGGTCAGGAGGATTTGGCCGATGCGGATGTGGCGGCAATCCGTCGGGCAGGAATCAAGATCGGCGTCAGCACTCATGACGAAGCGGAACTGGAGCGAGGACTGAGTATCAGCCCCGATTACGTAGCGCTGGGGCCGATTTATGAAACGACGCTCAAAAAAATGCCTTGGGCTCCGCAAGGATTGCCACGACTCGGTGAATGGAAAAAACGCATCGTCTGTCCGCTGGTCGCCATCGGTGGCATCACCCTAGAGTTGGCGCCCGCCGTGTATGCGGCCGGAGCCGATAGCATTGCGGTGGTGACTGATATTGTGAAGCATGCCGATCCCCAGGCGCGAACTGAACAGTGGTTGCAGCAACGCTTGAACTGGAGTCGATGAACATGGCTGCGACGCGCTATTCGCGCCAGATCCTGTTGCCGGAAGTGGGGCCGGAGGGCCAGGCGAAACTGGCCGCGGCGTCGGTGTTGGTGATCGGGACCGGTGGTCTCGGTTGTCCCGTGCTGCAGTATCTGGCAACTGCCGGCGTGGGTCGTTTAGGTATCATCGATCCGGATCGGGTAGAGGAAAGCAATCTTCATCGGCAGATTCTCTATACCGAAGCCGATTTGGGTAGTCCCAAAGTGGTCGCCGCTGCCCGGCGGGTGCGCGAACTAAATCCTGATTGCGTAGTAGAGACTTGTCAGCAGCGCTTGGACCCGGCGTTGGCCGCTGAGTGGGTCGGGCGCTTCGATATCGTCGTTGACGGAACGGATAACTTTTCCGCCAAATACGCGCTCAGTGATGCGTGTCGGGATCAGAATCGACCACTGGTCTCCGCTTCGATCCAGGGGTTTTCCGGGTATATCGGCTGTTTTTGCGGAGATGTGCCGAGTTACAGGGCCTTGTTCCCGGAAGTACCGGATAGCGCCCCGAATTGCGCCGAAGCTGGGGTTTTGGGGCCGACGGTCGGGTTTTTCGGGTTGTTGCAGGCGTCGGAAACGCTCAAACTGATTTTGAACATCGGTCGCCCACTTAAAGGACAGTTGTTACGGGTGAATCTGTTGACGCTCGAAATCAGCACCTTCTCCTTTGCCCTAGCACCCGAACCCGTCGAGCAACGGTCGTTGACGATCCCGCTGATGGATGAGATTCCCGACGACTGGTTCGTACTGGATGTGCGACAACCGGCTGGTTTCAATCAATCACGATTGCCCAACGCATACAATATCCCGTTGGAGCAATTGGCGGTGCGTGGGCATGAATTGCCCCGCGATCAGCCGATTCTGGTGTACTGTCAGCGTGGCGTGCGCAGCGAAAACGCGTGCCGCTGGTTGTTGGGGCAAGGGTTTGCGAACGTCGCTAGCCTCGCCGGAGGGTATCAACGGTTCGCTGAACGGTCATCCGGCGAGGTGTCTTAATAGGAGCCTGTTCATGCGCGAGTTGCAAATGGGGCAGAATTGCCCGATCAGCAGCGGGCAGATTGTCGTTTATATCGCTGGAGAACCCCATCATGAGTTCGTTGCCCGCATGCAAGCGGGTGCGCTGCTGTTGGGTAACGATGGACGAATTCACGGTGATGAGGATTTAATCAGTGCCGAGCGACCGAATTCGCAGGATGGATCGGTCACGTTCAGCGCATCATCGTGGGAATTTCGAATCAACCTGGATCGCGTGCCGACATCCATTGCCCGCATTGCCATCGTGCTGGCGGTCAAGCCCGGTCTTGGAGCAGGAGTCACCTTCAGCATATTCAACGCGATTCGGGTCCGCTTGGAGGACGCTGCCGAGCAATCCATTTTTCCCCTACCGCTCGCTAGTCGCGGCGAAACAGCGATGATCCTGGCCGAACTTTACCGCTACCGTGATCAATGGAAATTTCGCGCGGTCGGGCAGGGATTCACCTCTGGCCTATCCGCATTAGCCGCGCACTTCGGGTTGCAACTGCCTGAATCACCTCCCCCGCCTGTTTCGGATCACGGAGCGAGCGGCGGGCATAGACGGCCGGGCGATCCGTCTACGTTCAGCGGTACGGGCTTTTGTGTTCATCAAGACGGTTATGTAATGACCAACTACCATGTCATTGAAGGCGCGCGCGAAATTTTGGGACGCTCACCCCGCCATCGCTACCCTATGGAGGTGGTGTTTTCCGATCCGACCAACGATCTAGCCTTGCTGCGCGCTGACTCGGCGATTCCCAGAGTAGCGGTATTCCGTGACGGGCGGCAGGCGCAATTGGGCGAAAACGTGATTGTGGTTGGTTACCCGTTAGGCGGTTTGCTGGGCTCGGGACCGCAAGTCACTACCGGCAATGTCAGTTCATTGATCGGCGCGCACGATGACACACGCTTGCTGCAATTCACCGCCCCGACCCAGGCCGGAAACAGCGGTGGTCCGTTATTGGATAGCAACGGCGCAGTGATCGGGGTAGTGAGTTCCAAACTGAATGCGGCGCGCATCCATGAAATCACCGGCGACATCCCGCAAAACGTTAATTTCGCTATCAAAGCGACATTGGCCTGGGGTTTGTTGGATGCGGTCGGGGTGGAATTTCAACAGCAGCAGATAGAGCCAGCCGCGCCAATGCCTAAAGTTGTGGCTGCCATCGCCAACGAGGCCCGAGATTTCGTCATGAAAATTGAGTGCTGGGGATGAACGGCGATTATTGTCTATATATTATGGAAAGACCTGACCCCGATTTTTCATAATTTGTCGGGTAATTTGCAGCATTAGCGCTAAAATATTCAGTAAGATTTCATGGGGCGGTATGTCTGCAAGGATTATTGCTGCCCTCTTATAAGTACCTGGATGTTGTTACGCAAGACTGCTTTGCGGTTTAGGGTAC
>JAAUQA010000151.1 GCA_012032855.1 Candidatus Competibacteraceae bacterium | reverse complement strand
AGGGGGTGAGGCCGACGCCTTACAAACCGCCATGAAAAAAGGATTCAAAAACCCGTGGTTTAGCCGGTATTGTAGATGACCCGAACCAGCAAACCACCGATGTGGCATGGACACAGACAGAATCGTTTTCCGTGCCGGTGCAGCGACTGGATAATCTGTGCGCGGATTGCATTAGCTTGATTACCTTCGAACATCGTTAAGCAAACTCTCGGTTGTTTTTCACTCCACTGTGGAAGCTATACGCTTTAATCTTAGAATTACAATGCTTACCAAGAGGTAAATCTCCATGAAACATTCATCACTATTGGCAACCTTAACGGCGGCTGCATTACCACTATCAGCGGTTCACGCCGACGCGTTGTTATTTCCTTACCTAGTCACTAGCAATACCGTGGCGTCTATCATTTCGGTCGTCAACAAAGATCCGGACAATGAGCTGTTTCTCAATTATTTCACCAAGGATAGCTTGGTCAATACGGCCAGCTGTACCGACCAGTTACGTAGGCGGTTTACTTCGAACTTCAACGATTTGGTGTCTTTCGAAGTCAATGGCACCTTGCAGGGCAATGTCGCTTCGGCGAACGGTGGTCCCTTGTTCAACGATCCGGCTGGGGCTACGACTTACGGTGGGGTTAATTTCACGATGGGGCCGTTGAGCGTGCCCAGACGGGCCTTTTGATCGTCGACGATAATGATAACAACGGCGAAGATCTTTACGGCGAAGCGCTCTTTTAGAGACTCAGGGAGGCGCTGCTTGGGGTTATCGGGGCTATAACGCAGCCACCGATTTCGGTCAGACCGGGGGTAACTATCCTGAGTTCGATGCGATTCCCGATTCAGGACCGGGGAGCATCAATTCACCGACCAATGACAACCTGGGCGAAGTGTTAGATGAACAAAATAACACTGACACTGCTGCTGTAACCTTGCTACCCACCGATGAATGGAGCACCAATTTCTTCGTCACTCCCATCAGTACCGGCGATCAACGACTCTTCACTAATTATAATGCCGCCATCAAATTGACCCGGAACAAGTCTGAAAACGCCTTGGGGCTATTTGATCGCGATTCCAATCCATTAACGGGTTCCAATATCGTAGAAGTTATTTGCGTGTCGGGTGTCAATTTAGAGGAATTGTTACCGACCAATTTGCAGGCGACTGTTGCCCAACAAGGGGGCTGGGGCTATATCAACGTCGATGCGGGTTCCGCGAGCAGCAACCCCGCGCCGGGCGCGGTGGTGATGAAGTTGGAGTTCAACAGAGTCCAGTTTGTCTCGCCCGATGGATTCGGCAACGATTTTGTGGGTACGGTCAATACCGCGGTATGGCTACGTAATCGGGACGACTCTGAGGGCGTTAGCGGCTTCTGATGTTATCGGTATTGTTTCAGGTCAGCGCCGGCCACGTGGTCGGCGCATTGTTGCGAGGGGGCCTGTTTTGGGTCCCCTTGTGTTTTACGCCAGTCTGGTCGGTGCGACGGAATGGCAAGTCAACGAAGCGGGGTTTAACGCCAAGCGCCCCCCGCAACTGGTGGTGAACGCAACCGGTGATGCGGCGGTCGGCTATTATGATGCTCAAGGTCGCATTCTGGCTCGCTCGTATGGCAATCATAGCGTCATGCTTAATCCCGGTGACAATCGAGGACCAGCAACAGGTTTAGCGATGGTCGCAGCGGGTAAGCATTTATATGCTGCTTGGCGCGAGCAACGGGCAGGGAATTTCGTTCTGTTATTGCGCCATTCACCCGACTACGGGTTGACTTGGGAAGACGAAACCGTCGTGGATACGCTCACCCATGCGTTGACGCGCATTGTACTCACTGCCGATCAGCAGGGACGCTTGAATATAGCTTGGCTGGGACAACAGCCCCTGCTGAATGAACAGGCATCGGTTGTTTCCCTGCAAGACATCATTCCCGAACAAAAACCGCTGTCACGCACGCAGGACGCTTCAAAGGAGACCGGCACTACCGAGCGCCGCCGGGAGGCGGTTCAGCAAAAACCCCCAGCGACGCCCAGTTACCATATTTATGCCCGCCATTTTGCTGATCACGGTAAAACCTGGGGTAAGACCTATAGGTTAACCGCCGGGTACAGCGAATCAATCTGGCCGACATTGCTCAGCCACGGCGATATAACCGTTTCGTTTTCCTGGTCCCAACAAGAAGACAAGAAAAAGATTCTGTTCACTCACACCGAAGCGGATGGAAGCTGGAAGAAGCCAACGGTTATCAAGGAAGTTAACAATGTATTGATTCTAAAAGCTTACAGTGTCGGTGAACGGCTATTGGTTCTGTGGCTGGATAAGAACAAGAATGACTTTTTGATTGAGGGCGCTTTTTCGGATGATGGGGGTCAACAGTGGCAACTGTTTTCATTGGATAACCCCCGCAATCTGGATATCGCCAATATTGAACTGGCCTCCCAGCAAACCAATCTTCATTTGGTGTTCAGCGCCCGCACAGATCAACGTACCGAGCCCTGGAAACAGACCGTTTATTACGCCCGTTCTGTGGACGGCGGCGCTCACTGGGATAAACCCAAGAGTTTGCGGCATTATCCTTTCCCGTACACCAAGGCGCTGTATCCCCGGATTGTGGCGACCGACGATTCAGTCACCGCTGTCTGGAACGATTTTCGCAATATTCGCGGCGATCTATATCTGAATACGTCGGAAAATGCCGGCGAGAAGTGGCTGCCTGAAGATGTCGCCATTGATAGCCGAGGTCGGCATAATGACTATCTCTATCCGTTTTCGGCGTCTTTCCAGCAGATCGGGAACACCTATTACCTGTTGGCTGGCCGTTATCAAAAAGACGCTTTGGGTGGGCAGGCCGATCTAATTTTGCATCGCTTCGAACTGCCGCAAACCGAACCGCCTACCGATCTGTTGAGCGATTCCGGCTCCCCCAACAAACAAGCCTTATTGCGCACAGCGGCGAACCGGTTGTGGAGTGCGCTAGTCAAAAACGATTATCGCACCGCTTATCCGTTGTTCGATCCGTTTTTCCGCGCCAACCTACGGGAAGTCGATTATCTGGCGGCGACCGGTCGGGTGGTGTATCGCAGTTTTAAGATCAATGAGGTTGCCGTTCGAGGCAATATTGGTCGGGTGAGTGTCGAGTATGAGTATGAAATTCCGGCTTTCGCCACCAAGCAGGGTACAGTAACCCGCCCGTTGACCAAAGCTAACGCAGTTGGGCAATGGCTATTTATCCAGGACAACTGGTATAAGGAATACAGCAATGAACTCGGTGAATTCACCTATGCCCGGTATTAGTCCGGTAGGGTGGGCATCGCCCACTGCGATCAGCTGCCGACTATGCATCCCTACTGGCTAAGTATATTAGCGGCTGTTTTAATCGGCTGTGCGTTACTTATCGGTGCACAGCCGGCGGCAAGCGCGCAACCGATTGCAACCTCTACTGGATTACTCCCGACCGCCAGTTCGTCTAATCGATTACCTCGACGGGATAGCGCGTTCCGCAACAGCCTGAGAAAACCCTTAAAGATCAATAAAGCCAATCAACAGCGCTACGCTCCGCATATCGAACGGATCGCCCGTCAACACAAGTTGGAACCGGCTCTGGTACATGCCGTGATCAGCGCCGAATCCGGTTACAATCCCCGGGCGGTTTCTCCCAAAGGGGCGATGGGCTTGATGCAACTCATGCCCGGCACTGCCCAGCGCTTCGGGGTACAAGACGCCTTCGATCCGGTCGCCAATATCAAGGGCGGGGCGCGCTACTTGCGGGTATTACTGGATCAATTCAAAAACATCAAGCTGGTGTTAGCCGCCTACAACGCCGGTGAGAACGCCGTAATCCGCTACCGCAACAACATTCCCCCCTACGATGAAACAAGGGTCTACGTGTTTCGCGTGATTAATTTTTATCTGTATTACCGGGCGATGGGCTATGAAGGTTTTCCGCAACGGTGAATGGCTCACCAACGAATGTCCGAAAATCCGCGATGAACCGTTCCGGTTGCCACAAATGCGGGGAATGGTCGGTGTTCTCGTACACTCGCAAATCAGCATTGGGGATATGGTCCCGCACATAATGCGCGGTTTCCAATGTATAAAACGTGCTTTCGGCACCATAAATCAGCAGCGTGGGCACGGTGATGGTCGGCAATACTTCCCGATAGTCGGACTGACTCAGACTTTCCCAACAGCCGATCAGCGGTTCCGAGTCCAGTCCCTGCAAATACTGACGCAGCATCTGACACCCCACGGAATTACGCTCATAACTCGCAGTGAATCGGGCATTGAGACCGGCAGCAGCCAGGCGCAATACGGCTTCGGCGAAATCTGTCTTGAGTTCTGCTATAAAATCGCGATTACGCGCGGGTGAAAAATTCCCATAGATGCCCAGTGGCCAATCCGTATCGGTTAGCAAACGGGGAGACTGGTCGATCAGGCAAATTCCGCCGAGATCCGCACAACCCGACTGCCGGATATATTCCCATACGGTCAACGCGCCCATAGAGTGGCCCATGAGAACGGGTTTATGCAGATCATAATGGGCTATGAGTTGCTGCAGATCGCGGGCCATGCGTTCTATGGTGGGGGCATCTTGTGCTGGCGATGCCCCATGTCCTCGGGCATCCCAACAATAAACCTGATGACAATCCCCCAACGCCTTGCCATACGGCAGCCATTCCTGATGGCTGGAAGTCCAGCCGTGCAGAAACACGATTGGGGTTCCCTGGCCCAAAATCCTGACATGGATAGGTGTGCCGTCATTGGTAGCAAAGTGTTGCATCAACGCTTGTCGCTTAAAGCGTCGCACAACAAAAATCCGGGGATTCGTTCAGCAGTTCGGCGATCACTGTCAAGCCGCGCTCCAATTGTTCGCGATTCGCGGGTCCCATGAGACAGATACGCAGCGCATGCGGAACACCTGAACGTTCTACGGCAAACGTGGCGGCCGGACTTAACAACACCCCACGAACGCGGGCGCTTTGTACAATATCGTGGGCATGCCGGGGATCGGGCAAGGGTAACCAAAGATGCATGCTCGCTGAATACGTTTGGTATTCCCAACCGGGTAGGATTTGAGCGGCCATGTCCTGACGTGTTTCTGCTTCCCGGCGTTGCCAATCGGCTAACTCATCGGCAGTGCCATCTTGTATCCAACGAGTAGCGATTTCCGCCATCAACGGAGAACCCATCCAAACGGTGCTGCGAATCACTGCGCTAAACCGTTCGGCATTGCCTTCCGGCACACCCAGATAACCGACCCGCAAGCCGGGTAATACGCTCTTGCACAGACTGGTGACAAAGTAAGTCCGTTCGGGTGCGTAGCAGGCTATCGGCGCTGGCCGATCCGGCATCAGAAAACCGTAAACGTCATCTTCGACAATGGTCAAATCATGGGTCCGAGCCAAGGCCGCGATGTGTTGACGACGCGCCGTGGATAATGTCGCGGTGGTCGGATTTTGCAACGTGGGTACGCAGAATAGAAACCGCGCATTGCCTTTTTGCAGGCAGCCTCCAACGCTTCGGGGAGGATGCCTTCCGCATCCATGTCCAGTCCCCGCAAATTGAGATGTAAATTGCCGGCAATGGCTTTGATCCCCGGATAAGTGAGCCTCTCTGTCAATACCGTATCGCCGGGTTTGGCGAGTGCCATAAAGGTAATCAACAGGGCATGTTGACCGCCGTTGGTGATCAATACCCGTTCCGCCGGCATCGTTAATCCACCGCGAGCGATCCAATCAGCGCCTGCCGATCGATACGCCGGTAATCCCTCGGCAGCCTGGTAATTCAGACGGTCACTAAGCTGAGAATCATTTGCCAATTCGCCCAGCGCTCGACTCATCGCTGCTGTATGACGCTGCGCTAAGTTGGGAACGTTTGCGGAGAGGTCGAGGGTGCCGGGTTCCTGGGCATGTACAGCGAAAGCCGGTGGTTCCGCAGGTTTGCGTACAAAGGTTCCGCGCCCTATCTCGCCTTGAATCAAACCTCTGCGTTCCGCTTCACTATAGGCCCGGCTTACTGTGCCTACGGTGACCCCTAAATGTTCGGCCAAATCGCGATGAGTCGGCAGGCGATTGCCGGGAAGCAAGCGGCCCTCCTTGATGTCATGCGCTAACGTATCCGCCAAAGCGATATAGCGGGGTTTAGTAGTATTTTCTAGGGTAGGCTGCCAAATTGTCATGGTAACAATAAAATGATTGACTTCATAAAGATGCGGTATAAGATTGAATTGTACTCTATATGCAAGGAGATTGTAATCATGACAAAGACACAATGTATCGATGATTCTCTGATCAGGCGATCAATCAATGCTCACTCCTGCGTTAATAATAGCTTACCGCAATCCGTCGGACTGATTAGGCGTTGCATTACCGTCTTGGGAACATGGTGGGAACGTGCCCGTCAACGCCGGGCGCTAATGGCACTGGATGAGCGGATGCGTAAGGACATCGGCGTCAGTCGAGCTGACGTGATGCGGGAAGTGAGCAAGCCGTTCTGGCGCCTGTGAACCCGCTGTGTTCGTCCAATCACCCAAGGTAACGGACATAGTCCCATTGTAGGGGCGAACCTGCGTGTTCGCCCCTACATCAGGCGTCGCTACGGTTGTATTGCAGCAATTGCGCTCGGTGACAGGGCGAACACAGCGGTTCGCCCCTACGGCATCAATTGCGCCCGATGATAGACGGCATGATTGGCATGGTGGTTTTTGGATTTGTTTGCATGGCATGTTAGCCTCTTGCTCAGCGCCATTAACCAAGGACCAGCCGCGTGTCCTCTTTCGTCCTACTGACGGCTCAAGCCCGTTCCGAATTATTCATTCAATTCGCCACCCTGGAACGGGCGGGTATTCCCTTACTGCAAGCTTTGCCCATTATTGCTAAGCAGGTGCCTGCAGCATTACAGCCCCGCATCGAAAAACTGACCCGTTTCATTCAACAAGGCACACCACTCGCTCAGGCCGGTCGGCGGTGCGGCCTGTTTCTCCCTTGGGAAACACGCTTGATTGCAGTGGCGACGGAAGCCGGCAAGTTACAAGCCACGTTTACCCGCTTAGGCGAGCATTATGCCGCCCGCGCACGCCGTCTGTTGCGGTTTAAAGCCCGTATGGTCTACCCGATAGCCATCCTGGTGCTGACCGTGTTCATAGCGCCTTTCCCGGCCCTCTTCTTGGGCATAATCGGCCCAACCGGCTATATTTTGCGCACCGCCGTGCCGTTGATAGGGCTGTATTTGTTGGTAAATCTGCTGGTTTGGCGGTATCGCATGTTGAGCCTGACCGAACAACCTTACGCTTTCGCCACAATAACACTCGCCATCCCGTTGCTCGGGGGGTTGGTCAGACGTCAGCAACGACGCGATTTCCTCGCCAGTTTGGCAATGTTGCTGGAAGTCGGCATTCCTGCCATTGAGGCGTTGACCCTGGCTGCCGAAAGTGTATCAATCCAGTAT
>JAAUQA010000150.1 GCA_012032855.1 Candidatus Competibacteraceae bacterium | reverse complement strand
TACCTGGAAGACGCTGCGGCCGGAATCGTGCAGGCGGGTTCGCTGGAGGCGCAAGATGCCGCAATGGGCGTCGTCATGGCCGGCCAGGTGCGCGCCAACACGATCAACAGCGGTGTGGTGGCGGCGCGCGAACTGAAGGGCGACGAAATCCACACCGGCCTGTTTCATCTTGGTGATCAACGCGGAAAAATCGGTTTGTCCCTTATTCACGCCTTCGAACAGCACCACTGAGATGCCGGCCGCTTCGACGGTTTTTTTCACTTCCTCGGCGATACCTTTGGCCATATTGTTGTTTGTCATGGATGATGGCCATTTTCTCGGGTTTGATGGTTCCAGCGATATAATTTCCCGCGACTGGTCCTTGCTGATCGTCGGTGCCGATGGTGCGGAACGCCATTCTCAACCCACGCTGAGTGATCGCCGGATTGGTCGACGCCGGGCTGATCATCACTACCCCTTCGTCTTCGTATATATCGGAAGCGGGTTGCGTAGAACCGGAGCACAGATGGCCGACCACGAATTGGATACCGTCATTGACCACCTGGTTAGCGACTGCAACGGCTTGTTTGGGCTCGCACACATCGTCCATCGGTACATAGACCAATTGTTTCCCGTCGATGCCGCCTTGAGCATTGATTTGTTCAATAGCCATTTCGGCGCCGATCATCTGCATTTCGCCGTATTGGGCGACCGGACCGGTAATAGGACCGACTACGGCGATCTTGATCGTGTCTTCAGCCTGAGCCAGTCCTACGGTAGCCAGCAGACCCAGGGTTACAGCGAACACATTACGGCTGAAAATCTTCATACATCGCTCCTCGATAGATTGTTATTAAACCAAAAGATTTTTACGGAAAAACCTGTCGATTAGCAAGGATTAGCAGGTTTTTCAACAAAAACAAGCGGCGCGGAGGACTATCGCATTGACCACGGCGTGTAGACGCGTGGCGGTTATATCATTTTTGCGCTGGAACATACCCCTGCGGTGGTGCCGAACCCTCGCCGAAAAAGAATTGTTCCATCTGTTCTTCTAAGAACTGGCGGGCTTTAGGCTCAATCGGCGTCAGCCGGTATTCGTTGATCAGCATGGTCTGGTGTTTGAGCCACTGTTGCCATGCCGCTTTGGATACATTCAGATAAAATGCGTTTGCCCAGTTCGCCCGGATAAGGTGGACGATCAAGACCCTCACTTTCGGTGCCTAATTTAACGCAATTGACCATACGGGTCATAACCCTCTCCTCATCGCTTGGTTGCCAATAGTGCTAATAATCGTGTGACGGGCGCAGCTAATCCGCGTTCATCCGGTTGTCGGGTGTTATACCAACAAACCGCCCGGCTTCCATCACGGCATTTGTGGGGTTATTCACGGTGACTCGGATAGGTTGGATGTGCAATTGGAAATGACTGAAGGTATGACGCACAATCTCCCAAGGCTCCACCGCAATCACAGTAAGCTTTAACGCATCTCGACACCACGCTGCAATCTCGGCATCCTTCGAACACTCGGGAAAACTCCATAGTCCGCCCCAAACACCGGTGGGTGGACGCTGTTCTAACAGTACCTCATCAGTTTCATTGCACAATAACAACATGCGAGTATGCCGCTGCGGTAATGTCCGTCGTGGCGCCGATTCGGGAAAGTCCATCTCTCGCCCTTGTTGATGAGCTACACATTCAATAGCTAAGGGGCAGTCGGCGCACAGCGGACGACGACGGGTACACACCAACGCACCCAAATCCATCATAGCCTGAGTGTAATCGCCGACCCGTAGTGCAGGTGTATACCGTTCGGCAAGCGCCCAAAGCTCCACAGCCACTGAGGAACGTCCCGGCCAGCCCGGTACCGCATGAAAGCGGGCGAGCACCCGTTTAACATTACCGTCCAGAATAGGCTGGCGTTGCCCGGCGCTCAATGCCAGAATGGCACCAGCGGTGGAACGCCCGATACCGGGCAGCTGACAGAGTATCGCCAAATCAAGCGGGACCCGCCCAGCATGTTGTTGACAGATCAATTCTGCGGCATGGTGCAGATGACGGGCGCGGGCGTAATAGCCGAGGCCGGACCAGTGATGCAATACTTCGTCCCGATTCGCCTCGGCTAAGGCGCGCGCATCAGGGAAACGCTGCATAAATCGTTGGAAATAGGGAATGACTGTAGCAGCCTGCGTTTGCTGCAACATGATTTCAGATACCCACACGCGGTAAGGCGTCGGATTCTCTTGCCAAGGCAAATGTTTGCGGCCATGGGTATCAAACCAGTCCAATAGTCGTTGGCTGAACTGTTCAGGGCTCACTGTTGATGATCTACCGGTGATATTAATGGGTTCACAAAGGGGCTGGTAATGGCCAATATTCTAATCGCAGGTTGCGGCGATGTGGGCATAACCTTAGGGGTGAATTTGGCTAAGGCCGGTCATCGGGTATGGGGTTTGCGGCGACGTCCCAGCCCATTACCGGTTGAGCTTCATCCGCTGGTCGCCGATTTGGCGGACCCGGCCAGCCTGCGGGCATTACCGCGAGGGCTGGATTACGTGTTCTACACCGCCGCTCCGGATGGGTTTAGCGAAACATCGTATCAGGCGGTCTATGTGGATGGCATTCACAATCTGTTAACGGCACTGTATGAGACCGGTCAAAATCTCCACCGGGTTTTTTTGACTTCCAGCACATCGGTCTATGCCCAGCATCAGGGCGAGTGGGTTGATGAAGATTCGCCAGCCGAAGCGATGAGTTTTTCGGCTCGTTCGATCAGAACCGGTGAGAATTTGCTATGGCAAGGGAACTTTCCCGCCACCGTGGTTCGCTTCGGCGGCATTTACGGTTCCGGTCGCACCCGGCTGCTGGAGAGTGTGCGGCAAGGCACCGCAACGTGTGTGGAGACCCTATTTACCAACCGTATTCATCGGGACGATGCCGCCGCCGTTTTGCATCATTTGATGACGGTCCCGGCACCGGCAGCGTTGTATCTAGGCGTAGACGACGAACCCGCGCCACAATGCCAAGTGATGCGGTGGTTAGCGAAACAACTGGGGGTCCCGGAACCGGCTGTAACAGCAACTGTTGGAAAACTGAGGCGCGCATGCGCGCCAACAAACGATGTCGTAATAACCGTTTACGGGCCAGCGGCTTTCAATTGCGCTACCCCAATTATAAAAAGGGTTACAAAGCGCTGTTACAGCGTCTTGAATAGAGCGGCAAATAGGCCACCAACACTAACACCGGGCTAGAACGTACCGTCCTTGAAATCGTAAGTCATCTCTTCATACGGTTGCTGCAAGAAAAAGCCTTGCACATAGTTAATGCCCAATGACCATAGGATGGGTAGTGCCCGCATGTCTTCGATGCCGCTGACAATCGTTGCCGTTTCAAGCGTCTCAAGACGCACCACCAACTCCTGAAGCTGTTCCTGTTTATCGGCGTCATTGCCTACATCGCGCGAGAAGTACAGATCCAGTTTGACGCAATCGGCCGGTAGTTTTTTTAGTAAGCCCAGCGAGTCGGGACCACGACCAAAGCCTTCCAGAGAAAATCCACAGCCCAAATGCCTGATAGCGTTAAAAAAGCTGAGCGTATTCCGCACATTGCGCTCGGCAACTCGTTCTGATAGCTGAAAAACCAAATGATCGGCGCCAAGCTGCGCGTTGCTTAATTGTTCCTGAAGCCATTCAGGCAACTGCTTGTCAGCCAAGCTAATCGCCGAAAGCTTGATAAACAGGGTTGTGGCAATCCCTCTTGTACGCCGCAGGGCCAATAATCGGATCGCTTCAGCAATAATCCATCGATCCAAATGCTGGCCGAGAGGGTGGTTGTGCACGGCAGTGAACACCGTTTTGATGGGCATTTCTTGATCATTGAGGTTGTACATACGCAGCAATACCTCATAACGTTCCGCCTGATCGCCGTGCAAACTGACGATAGGCTGAAATAACAGTTTCAGGCGTTGCTGGGTCAGAGCCTCCTCAATATCACTCATCAATTGCTGCAGCTGATTGTCGGTTTTATCCCAATCGGCATAGAGGAATTTTTGGATATAAATGCGTTCCTTTTTCAGTTCCCGTGCGCGGCTGCAAGCAGCGTCAGCGCTGCGGATTAAACTCAGCACGTCCTGATCGGGATCCGAGGCGATGCTGATACCGATACAGGTGCGTAACCGAAGACTGTATTCGATCAGTTCGTAGGGGGTGTTTTCCAACGTATCCCGCAAAGCCCGACTGAGCTCCATCAGCGCGTCTTGCGGGATATCGGAAAGCAAGATGGCAAAGATAGAATCACTAAATCGGGCTACCCATCGGCGCGGTCCCATAACTCGACGCATCCGTTTGGCTACGTGCTCCACTAATTCGTCGACTACAGTCACGCTGGTGGCGTCTCGCAGTGCGCGGTAGTTTTCCACCATCAAAAACACCACGGACAACGATTTGATACTAATCCCCAAACCGGCCAAGTTATGCTCCAGTTGCGAGAGGAAATAGCGGCGATTATAGAGTCCGGTGGCGGCATCCTTATCGCTGAGGGTGCTCAGCTTAGAGCTGAGGAGTCGGCCTCGCTGAAGGCGTTGCTCGACGATCCAACCTAGATAGTCGGGAATCACCGGCTTGAGAAGCAAATCCACCCAAGCGTTGCCCATGCGCAATCGAGAAAGATGCACATTAAAATCAGCTTCGGTGGACAACAGAATAATAGGGATGACATCAAACACCTTATGCTGCGCAAGCACACCGGCCAACTCCAGGCCGCTGACATGCTTGACATCCAAATCCAACAGCAGCAAATCAGGTTGAAAGCGGTAAATTTCCTGAATAACCTGCAACGCGTTGTTTGTCGTTCGCGTGCCGATATTTCGCTTCTCCAGGAGATCGGCGAATTGCTGCGCTTCGTCTGATTTGTCGTTTACGATTAATACCCGGCGATGACGTTCCTCCGATTGCTGTGCTAAGACATTGCGCAATCCCTCCAACAATTCAGCAATATCGACCGGTTTGGTTAGGTAGCCGGTTCCTCCTGCCCGGAAGGCTTCCAGGCGGGCTTCCATATCGTCCCGTTCGGAGATAAAAAACACCGGGGTCGTCAAGAAATCATTCCGCGCGCGCAATTCGGCAACCATTTCGACACCGGCGAGCGGTCCTTTAGGAGAGTCTATGTCCACAATGACAGCGGTCGGGGTACTCTGCGCCAGCGTGGTTTCTATTTCAGCGGCTACTGCCAGATAATGAACCTCATAACCGGCATCCTCCAACTTCGATAATAGCGATGGGTTCTTTTCTAACGCAATGACTAAAATGTCAGCTTTGCTGGCCAACAGGGCATTAGTGGTGACAAAGGTGATTTCATCCGGGGAACGCAAAAAGTGACTGAGCCGCTTAAACAAAGCAAGCAGTCGTTCCCGATCAGGTTCCTGGGGGAGGTGGCCGGCACTCACGCAAGCATTGAGGTGTCGGCTCAATTGATGGGTCAGGTCGTTCAGTTGCGTCGCGCTACCCTGCTCCTGCGTAAATTGCGCCATTTCCTGGCCAAGACGCGCAAGCAGTGCAAAAGACTCTTGGCTCCACTTGACGTAGACCAGCTTCTGCCAAAGGTCTTCCATTAATCTGAGGTGATTGGCTAATTTGCTAAGCTGAATATTCGGAGGAGCAGTGCCTTTTACCATGATGCAAAATCCTAATTCGATAGCGGAGCGCGCGGTAAGCGATTTCTCGATAGACGCTAATCATCGTGGTTGACAGCTCATCAGCTTCTCGACAAGCAGCCAGTCATGCTGGGATCCTATCAATCAAGAGCCTTATGACAATACTAGTTACTGATCCGTAGCTTCGCTTCCGTAGGTCGCTGCACATGACCCCGGTCAAGCCGAAGCGCGTTCGCGGAATACCTGATTTTGGCTGATTAGACTGAATTCTACCGAACCTTGCTCGGGCGGTCCTGTAGAATAAGCTAGGATTATTCTGGCACAATATTCATATCGCCGCAGTACCTTATCCGATAACAACGAGTATTGATTGTTCAACCGAGAGGGCAAAATGAAAACCACTAACAGCTGGAACATAGTCTGCGCAGGGATGCTTTTCGCCATGATCGGCGCCGCTCAGGCAGCTGGCGATCCCGCTGCCGGCATGTACAAGTTCACGACCTGTGCAGGCTGCCATGCCATCGCCGGCTATACCAATGTTTATCCTTCTTATCATGTCCCCCGCTTGGGTGGCCAACACCCCGAGTATATCATTGCGGCGCTCAAGGCTTATCAAGCCGGCGACCGCCAACATCCCACCATGCATGCCAACGCAACCTCGCTGAGCGATCAGGATATGGCGGATATCGCGGCCTATGTTGGGAGTTTCGGGCCTGCCGAAGAGGCGCCTCCGGTTCAGGGCAATGCTGATGCGGGTAAAAAGATATCCGCCAACTGCGTGGCCTGTCATGGTCAAGACGGCAATGGCCCCGATCCGAATTTCCCGCGTTTGGCCGGTCAGTATGAGGATTATCTCAGCAAAGTATTGCAAGAATACCGGTCCGGGGAGCGCAAGAATGCCATCATGAACGGCATGGTTGCGACACTGTCAGAGCAGGATTTAGCCGACCTGGCAGCCTTTTATGCCAGCCAGGAACAGGGGTTGACCGCCGTTCACGAGTGAGGTTACCGTCGTCGGCAAGCTACTCTCATCCTCCCTCGCCTTCTCAAGAGGGAGGACCACTTAGGCCTAAACACTGTTCAGGTTGGCTTATCAAGAGGGAATTATGAGGGCCTTCATCCGCCACCCGACCGATATACCCATCGCTATTGAAGCGAGTGAGCGCATCACTCATGCGATTCGACGTCTCAAAGACGTCAGTATCGGCGGATTATGCTGTCAATCCAAAGCATTCCTGGAAAACGGGTTGCTGGTGACGGTTAAAATTGAGCTGGTTAAACCGCCTTTCGAGGCCACTGGTCGGGTGGTTTGGTGTAAAAAAATCCACGACCAACGATTTGATGTCGGTATCCAATTCCTGGAAGCCCAGGATGTATTCAATGCACGCATGGTTGAGCAGATCTGCCACATAGAGAACTACAAAAGAAAGATCATGCGCGAGGAAGGCCGAACCCTGGACGGCCAGAGTGCTGCATTAGAATGGATAAGCCATTACGCCGCTGATTTCCCCGGCGAACCTCCGCCGAATAACACCTGATTGAGACGCTTTATGTCTACTGAAGCCAGCCAACGACTGGAAACCTTTCCGAATCCGCAATCGACGCGCGACTACACCATCCGTATGCGAGTACCTGAGTTCACTTGTCTATGCCCAAAAACTGGCCAGCCGGACTTTGCCACACTTATCCTGGAATACGTGCCAGACAAGCTCTGTGTCGAGCTGAAGTCGCTAAAACTATATATATGGAGCTTCCGCAACGAAGGCCATTTCCACGAAGATGTGACCAATCGCATTCTCGATGACTTAGTCAAAACCACCAAACCACGTTTTTGCGCCTG
>JAAUQA010000003.1 GCA_012032855.1 Candidatus Competibacteraceae bacterium | reverse complement strand
ACCGGAGCGGACGCCCCTGCCAAATTCGATGCTGTTGGTTATGTTGCCGGTGATTCACGCCGGAATTCCAAATGCCTGCCTCGGCATTCACGGAAAAACCGACCAGAGCTGCGATCAATAGTGCAAAAGGTGCTTTCATGAGATGAATCCTCAGTTTTGGGGTTGAAATTTGCCTGTGTCATCTCAAATAACGCGCGAACCGATGAACGGTTGACATCGGATTATGTAATCAAGTCCAGCGAGCGCGCCCGGTGTACCGCTTCGGTGCGATTGCCGACCGCCAGTTTGGCCAAAATATTATGCAGATGGGTTTTCACGGTACCGACCGAGACAAACAGTTTCTCGGCAATGGCGCGATTGGAAAGCCCCTGCGCAACCCAGCACAGCACTTCCAGTTCTCGGCTGCTCATGGCGTCAAGGAGTGGGGGTGTCGCTGCTTGATCGGGTACGGCAATCAGCGTCAGTTTTTCCACAACCCCTGTTCGATGCGCTCGACCGGATGCGACTGCGGCACGCTGACCGGGCGCAGCCGCGGGCAGTGAGTTTGGTCGGAATCAAGCCGCTCAGCACCGGCGGCGCGTCGCCGTTCCCGGCTGGATTCGGGTGGCGGGCAAGGGAATCATGCTCACGGTGTTTTTGTCCCTAAGCTTGACGGGTAGGCGTTGGATAGTTCAAGACGGGGTTTGCCTGCATGGTTTGACTATACGACCATGATTGGCGGGAAGAATCCATTTTTTTGGAAGGGTTGGGGCGCCACCTAGCAGTTTTCTTATTCCTCCCCAGCGCTATCGTTCGCCCATTAAATTGCCCTGTCAACTCTGTTTTTGGCGTCTATCCTGATGCTATTAGTTTGTAAATTCGCTTTAGATTTATCGACGGGGTTTCCGTCACAACGGGGCAAGATCAATCGCCCGCAATGCTACTTCTAGGGGGGTGGTACTCACTACGTAAAGCTTGGAGAAGTTATGAATCTAACAATGAAAGTCATTTTGGGCATGGTCCTTGGCATTATTGTGGGTCTGGCAATTAATCTGTCCGGCTTGAATGCCGATGGGTCTTTAATCAACGCGTACATTGTCGATGGCTTTTTCTTCGTTGTTGGCAAGATGTTTGTCAACGCGCTGAAGATGCTGGTCGTCCCACTGGTGTTGTTTTCGCTGGTATGCGGCGTCTGTGGTATCGGGGACATCAAGTTGTTGGGGCGAATCGGCACCAAAGCGTTTGCCCTGTATATGTTGACAACGGCGATTGCGATCGCCACTGCTATCATCATCGCGGGCAGTCTCGGTATTGGTAAAGGTATGAATGCTGAGACCACCGCCGAATTTACTGGTAAGGACGCACCACCGCTGACTCAAGTATTGATCGACATCATCCCCACCAACCCTATCAATGCGTTGGCTGAGGGTGAGATGCTGTCCATTATTTTCTTCGCCATCTTGTTGGGCATCAGTATGTTAATGGTCGGCAAAAAGGCAAAAAGCGTTATAGAGTTCATTGAGATTCTCAACGAGGTCATGATGAAGATGGTCACTCTCATCATGGCGTTGGCGCCTTATGCGGTATTTTGTTTGATCGCCAAGGCAATGGCGGAGCTCGGCATGGATTTATTAGGCCAATTGATCGGTTATGTTGTCGTCCTCATCGGCGTATTACTGTTCCATTTATTCTTTACCTTGCAAGTGGTGCTCAAGATCTTCTCCGGTTTGAGCCCAGCGATGTTCCTCAGAAAAATTCGCAATGCCCAGGTGTTTGCATTCAGCACCTCCAGTTCCAATGCGACTATCCCGGTGACCTTGCGAACGGTAACGGAACGGATGGGGGTGAATAACTCGGTCGCTTCGTTCACTGTGCCATTCGGTGCCACGATCAATATGGACGGTACGGCGATTATGCAAGGTGTCGCAACCGTATTCATTGCGAATGTCTACAACGTAGACCTCGGCATTGCCGGTTATTTGACCGTCATCATGATGTCGGTGCTGGCCTCAATCGGCACCGCCGGTGTGCCGGGTGTGGGATTGATCATGCTGTCGATGGTATTTGCCCAAGTCGGCTTGCCGATGGAAGGGATTGGTTTGATCCTCGGTGTGGATCGACTGCTGGATATGATCCGAACAGCAGTCAACGTATCCGGGGATGCGGTGGTTTCAACCATTGTCGCCAAAGGGGAAGGTAAACTGTCCTTAGAGATTTACAATGACCCGGATGCAGGCAGTTTCGACACCGCGGATGTGCATCTCGATCCAGCAGTAGAACGTGAGTTGGCGCAGGCCGTGGAGGCAACGCATAACCGTTAGCACTCACTTATTCCAACTTAGCAAGAACGGCTAGCTATTCGCTGGCCGTTTTTTTTGGTTGCTTGACTTCAAAGTATTGGGAGTTGCTGGTAATACCATCCTTAGCGGGTATCGCCAACAGTGCCTATGGAACATTTCTTTCACTGTCACAATCCAGAGCTATGCTTTATTGTGTTAACGTGACTCGTAGAGGCACCCTATGACTCTGGAATACCTTGGCGAACACCAGACCCGCACTCAATTTGCCGCACCGTTGTACTTGGCGAAAGTACGCGCCGGATTCCCAAGCCCCGCCGATGACTACATCGATAAACGGCTTGATCTCAACGAACATTTGGTTCAGCACCCGGCTGCTACTTTTTACTGCCGGGTATCAGGCCATTCTATGCAAGGCGCGGGTATCTTCGACGGTGACTTATTGATCGTTGATCGGGCTGTGGAGCCCCGGAATGGCAGCATAGTCGTGGCCAATGTTGATGGCGAGCTGACTTGTAAAATCCTTGATACAAATCATAAGCAGTTGCTCTCTTCCAATGACGATTTCCCGCCTATCCCTATTAGCGAGCACTGCGAACTCTCTATAGAAGGCGTGGTAATTCACTCAATCCGTTCGCATGTTTGCCCTGGTTGATGCTAATAGCTTTTACGCCAGTTGCGAGCAGGTTTTTCGGCCTGACTTGCGCGGCAAACCGGTCGTTGTGCTCTCCAACAACGATGGCTTTGTGGTAGCCCGCTCCAAAGAAGCGAAGGCGCTAGGGATAGGCGATCTGGAACCGTTTTTCAAGATTGAATGGCTGTTACGAAAACATAACGTGGCTATCTTCTCATCCAACTACCCGCTGTACGGCGATCTTTCAAACCGGTTAATGATGACGTTACGCCTGTTCAGTCCAAAGGTGGAAATGTATAGTATTGATGAAATGTTTCTTTCGTTAGACGGTATGCCCTTCGATCTAGTCCGCTACGGGTGCCAAATAAAAACATGCCTGTGGGATCAAGTCCGCATGCCTGTCGGGGTCGGTATCGCGCCAACCAAAACCTTGGCAAAACTAGCTAACCGGATAGCTAAGAAAATCGCCAAGTTCAACGGGGTGTGCGTCTTAGACGAGCCCTATAAGTGGGAGTGGGTGTTGCGCCGTGTGCCGGTCACAGCCGTATGGGGCATAGCAAAACGCATTGCTGCTCGACTGGATGATCTCAATATCCTGACGGCTTGGGATTTGGCCACCGCTAACCCGAAAATTGTCCGTAGCAAAACCAATGTCTGTGTTGAGCGGACCATTGCTGAGCTGAACGGTGTCCCTTGCATTGCGTTGGATGAAGTGCCGCCAGCGAAGCAGCAAATTTACTGCACGCGTTCATTTGGCAATAAAGCCACGAGTTTACAGCCCGTCCTTGAGGGCCTGTCACTATACGCTGCAAGAGCTACAGAAAAGCTGCGTGCCCAGAAGCATCTTGCACTAGCTATCCACGTGTTTATCCATACCTCGCCATTCAGGCCCAATTTTCATTCTGCCGGCGATGTCGCACGGCTACCCTACCCAACTGATGACACGCGGGTCATCACATCGCTCGTTCGCAGGGTAGCTGCCAGGCTCTACAAAGAGGGTCACGACTATCTCAAGGCGGGTGTTGGCCTGATAGAAATCATTGATAAAACACATTATCAATCCGACCTGTTTCATGCCGGCCAATCCGTACAAGCCGACCGACTGATGGAAGTGATGGATCGGATCAACCGCCAACAGGGACAAAATACGGTATTCCTAGCAGCTCAAGGCGTCAGAAAACCTTGGTATATGCGACAGCAATTTACTTCCCCTCAGTACACGACTAAGTGGTCCGATATTCCGGTTGTGCGCGCTTAGATAGCATCCAGCAGGCAGGCGTTGTCATCTGGTAAGCCTTTTTAATGCCGCTGCGAACCGATTATGTTTGGCAGTGCTGCCCTGCAAAACCCTTGAAAATCCCTCAAGCAACCGGGTTACCGATCCCATCCTGTGATGGTAGGGTACTCCAACGGCACCGCACTGGCCTTCGCGCGCGCATTGTCTGTGCTGGAAGGTGAGGCAATGCCACCTACTGGATAGGTTCATCGCTGAGATTGAAGAGGCTAACCGGCAGGATATTCAGAAAGAAAATGATTGGCGCAAAGAAGTCTGAATCTAACACGGACTAGCAAGCAGTTGATGGCCGACCCCTAATCCTTTGTATTGCCCCTGTCAGATGCGGGCCTGCTGGATAGCACCGCCATAGTCAACCGGGCGATACATACCAGCTGTTCCAGCTCATTGCTGATCCGAATATCCCAGAGCTGGGTAGTACTACCGATGTGCAACGGTCGAGCGATGCCGTAGACAAAACCGCCACTGACCGAGCGCACGTGATTGGCATTAACTTCTAAACCAACGCAGTGTTTTGGCTGCTTTCCTCACATAGATAAGCCGCTACGCTACCCAAAGTTTCGGCTAATACCACCGATGCCCCACCATGCAAAATCCCTGCAGGTTGAATGGTGCGATGATCGACCGGCATTCGGGCCTTCAGATAGTCTTCGCCAACAGCCAGGAACTCGATTCCGATATGGGAAACCATGGTGCCGGTTGCCCCTGCATTTAACTCTTCGATGGTAATGGGAATACGCCAGATGGCCATGTTGTGTGTGCTCCTGTTACGAATCGGGTAACTATTGGGCATCTCAGTCGAGCAAGCCGATGGCCGCTATTATCGCCGGCATGCAGTTTATCCGTCTAAACCTGCTTCGAAGGAGGAGTTAGCGAACTGAATTACCTATGGTCTTATACTACTGACAACAGCACCGCTCGCAAGCAACCTCGTCCATATTCACTATAATCCTTGCTAGTGGCCGCATCGGGCACGACATTACAAACGAGTACCCATAATGCAACCCACCTGTCGCACAGCTCTAGTCATCGCGTTTTTTTGCTGGTTTCCAACCACATTTGCCGTTCAGACCGCTGCGCCGGAGCCGCTGGAGTGGGTACATAGCGACTCGGCACAGGGACTCACTGTCCTGAAAGTCGTGATGCCCGCTGCACCTTTCCAACAACAGGCCAAGAGTTCTTTTAAGCCTGAACAATGGCGGGTCATTGATCGCAATGGCGCATTACGCCAATTGTACTTAACCGCTACCGAAGACGAGTCTGCGATAAATCTCTATGGGCTGGTGCAGTCCCCGCAAGACAGTGTGTTGGAGTTTTCCTTCGCCCGTGATTGGGTGCATTTCGGCGAGCCGGTATTCACTCTTCAGTTGGACGCGAAACAAGCACCCGCCAGCCCTACACCGCTGTTAGCGGATTGGTCGGAAGCCCGTAATTTAGCCTTTGCTCAGTCCGTGGGGGAAGAGTCGCAAAGTCAACTGCTCACCTTATGGATGCAGATCGCCGACAAGGTCTATGGAGGAGCGGCTTTACCTGAAGCAGAACGTCTGACTGAGACAACTTCGGAAGAATTATTGACGGCTTTTTCGCTGTTCAGTGGTGAAGCGGCTATTCAGGAAACCCTACAACAGCAGCTATTGAACGCAACACAAAATACAACAGCGGATGGCGATATCAACACCCTAAACGGCCCCGAAATCGTTTCGCATCCCTTTGAAACTCTGGTGCAAAACCGATCCGGAGGCGACCTCGCTATTGCCGATCTGGTGCCTGTAGACCGTTATCTGATCTATATCAACAATCCGGGTAAAGCACTGACCTGGTTGGATAGACTGGCGGACACCGGTCATTCCCTGATAGGCCTGCAACAACAGTCTGCCTTAAAATGGGATTTGATCGCGCGTTATTTGCAACGGCTCAATCTGTCCCGGCCAACGATCGACAAACTCAGCCCCTTAATCCGTCAAGTCGCCTTGTTCGGTCCCGATCTCTATCTGGAACATGGTTCCCACATTACCTTATTAGTCGAGGCACCCACCTCGCCGCTACTGACCAGCTTCCTAAATAAGCTGTTCAACCGGGATCTCGCTTTTGATCAGAATACTATCCATTCTTACGGCAGCGATAACACCGCTTATTTTGCTCAACATGAACGCTGGTTGATTTTTTCGACCAGCCCTACAGAAGCCAATACCGCATTGCAACTGGCCCTCAATGAGGGGCGTGACAGTCTGGGCAAGAGCGCGGAATTGCGTTACATGCTGTCATTATTGCCCGGAGAAGAGGAGGGGCTGTTTGTCTATTTATCCGATCCTTTCATTCGCGCCATGCTTGGACCGCAGATTAAAATTGCACAATTACGCCGCCTGCAAGCCCGCGCCCGGCTGAATTTAGTCACAGCCGGAGCGCTGTTATACCACCTGGATTATGGTCAGCCGGCAACTTTGGAGGAACTCACTCAACACGGTTACGTGGCCAACAACTGGTTGCACAGCTGGGAAGGCGATCAAATAACCCTGGACTCGCAAGGACTTGCCCATTCTTCATTGTACGGCACACTGGCGCGGATGACGCCGCTCACTGATTTGCCGGTTACGACGGTCAGTGCCGGCGAACGTCAAGCCTACCAGCAGTATGTCAGTGACTATTCCCGTTACTGGAGAACCTATTTCGATCCCATCGGAATTCGCATTACCGTTGATAACCAAGTACATATCGAAACGCTGATTCTGCCCCTGGTGGAAAATTCCATTTACAACCTAGTTCGACAAACCATTGGTGGTCAACCAATCACCATGACACTGCCGGGTTTGTCGCCCACCCCGATCACGACCTTATCCTTCAAATTACCGCAGGCGGTGTTAAGGGATTGGGTCACCAGCACCACCCAGCAGGGTATGCCACACGATTGGTTAGAGGGCCTCGGGGGCAGTTTGCATCTAGCCCTGTATGATAGCGATCCTTTGTTAGTGTTAGGATCGGCGGACTTGTTGGGCGCTTTTTCGGGCGCTTGGCTTGGAGGGAGTCGGGATTTTTGGTGGTGGGGGTTGCTGGGTTCTTTGCTCACCCAACCGGCGGCGCTATTTGTAGAACTAAACAGCAGCGCCGACAGTGCAGTCAACGATTCATTGCTCGAAGAATTGATCTGGAACTGGACTGTGGGCATGGATTTCGGCGATAGCACGCTAGAACAGTTAGGCCAAAACGGTAGCCGGGGTTGGGTATACACCCTCAGCTGGCAAGATGTGTTCCGTTTTCATTTATACATCCGGAAAATCAATCAGTATCTGGTCATCAGCAATCGCCAGATCAATTTTCGGACTACCGGTTCCGAGGAGGTGCTGCCCGAAGCCAACGCGGGGATCAAAATTGCTTTCGATAATATCACCGCCATGACGCCGCTTTTGCACCTGCATCGAATGCAACGCGAAGGTCAAGCCGTCATGAAAAATATCGGTCGTCTGCTGCCCTTTCTGTTGCTCGGCAAAGAAACACCGGCGCAGGCTAGCGAATGGTATACGCAGCTCTACGGCACACGTCCCGAGCATCCAGCCGGTGGGACTTGGTTTTGGCACCCGGAAACTCAAATATTGGCCAGTACCGCTTTCGGCACACCATCGGTGCCCCGAGTGCCGAGTTTTTATGATCCGGTTGACGAACGAGGTCCGGTCGGTCCCCTGGATCAGTTGCAAACGCTGGATGTACGCTTTCGCTTCGAGGAGGAGGGGGCACGCGTGCAGTTGACGCTGACGCCGCGACCGGCTGCGCAGTAATCAGCTTTGTTTATACAGGGCCGCACGCACCGGAGCAAAGCTGCGTCGATGAATCGGCGTAGGGCCCAGCGTTTGCAGCGCTTTCAGGTGTTGCCGGGTTCCATAACCCTTGTGCCGACTGAAGCCATAGCCGGGAAAACGAGTGTCCAAATCTTCCATCAAAATGTCTCGATGCGTTTTTGCCAAGATGGAGGCGGCGCTGATACAGGCAACGCTCTGGTCACCTCTGACCACAGCATTAGCAGGGCATGTCAGTCCTGCCGGCAGGTGCTGACCATCGACCAATACCCGTGCGGGGATCATGGCCAAACCGCAAACCGCGCGTTGCATGGCGAGTAAACTCGCTTGCAGGACGTTGAGAGTATCAATTTCATCGACCGTAGCCTCGCCGATAGCCCAACCCCAAGCTGCCTCCTTGATCTGCCTGGCTAACTCGGTACGCCGTTTGGCGGAGAGCTGTTTTGAATCCGCTAGTCCCGCAATGCACCGCTCGGGGTGCAGAATGACTGCAGCGGCCACGACCGGGCCCGCCAGCGGTCCACGGCCTGCCTCATCAACGCCGGCGATCGCCTTCAGAACCCCTCCCGGTCATGGCCGAGCAACGCACTAACTGCAGCCGCTGCTTGGGCGTTCGCATCGCGCCTAAGTTGCGTGTGCAGTGCGGTAAACGCCGTTTCCAGACGAGCGCAAGCAGCCGGTTCATTCAGGAATCGGAGTACCGCTGCGCCTAAATTCTCGACCGTAGCTGCGGCCTGCATAAACTCCGGCACCAGTCTGCGTTCGGCTAACAAATTCGGTAACGCATAATGCGGAATGCTGATTAGCCGCGAAACGATCCACGCAGTGAATGGATTCATCTTATAACCGACGACCATCGGACGTTTCAGTAACATGGCTTCCAGTGTCGCCGTCCCAGAGGCAAGCAGCACTACGTCGGCAGCAGTCATGACGGTGCGCGAACACCCTTCAAACAGTTGCACGGGCAATCAGGAGCCTGCTGGGTTAGCAATTCAGCCACATAAGTTCGGATGCGGGGGGTGGCAACCGCCAGGATAACCTGCAACTCCGGCTTGCGTTCCCGCAACCAACCGGCGGTTGCCACGAAAACGGGGGCTAGCAGCTTGACTTCACTCAGACGACTCCCGGGCAGCAACGCCACACACGGACCGACATCCGCCGCTAAACCCAGAGTTTGTCGAGCAGCTTGACGATCGCTGTGTAACGGAATGTCGTCCGCCAGGGGATGGCCGACATAACGAACAGGTACCTGATGGCGTTGGTAAAAAGCCGCTTCAAAAGGCAACAGCGTCAGCATCAAATCAACCGCGCGGGCGATTTTACGCACCCGCCAAGGACGCCATGCCCAAACCTGCGGACTGACATACTGGACCGTGGGAATGCCGCTTGCGCGTAGGCGACGCTCCAAGGGTAGGTTAAAGTCCGGCGCATCAATGCCGATGAACACTGCCGGGGGATCATCAGTAAACTGTTTGAGGAGCGCTTTCTGTATGCGCAGCAATTCCGGCAGATGCGCGAGCACTTCCACCAGTCCCATAATCGATAAACACTCCAGAGGAAATGCAGAGGCGAACCCTTGCGCAACCATGTGTTGTCCACCGATCCCCACAAACTGTGCTTGCGGGTAGTGCCGGCGCAATGCCGCGATCAAGCCCGCCCCCAGGACATCGCCTGAGGGCTCCCCGGCTATCAATGCAATTTTCACGACCAAATCGGTCTCAGCGCACAATGCCGTGTGCTGAAGAGGTCGCTAAGAAATCCACCAACATCTGTAAACGCGGAAATTCCATCGCTAGTTGCCTGACCTGTTCCATGGCTTCGCTCAGAGGTAATTGGGATCGGTAAATAATTTTGTAGGCGCGTTTGATGGCGCGGATTTCCTCAGCCGGGAAGCCCCGCGCCTCAGCCCTTCGGAATTGATACCGCGTGGTTCGGCACGATAACCGGCAACTGTAACAAACGGAGGGACGTCTTGATTAACCCCACAAGCAAACCCGCAAAAGCTGTGATCACCGAGCCGACAAAATTGATACACCAGCACAAATCCGCCTAATACAGCATCGTTACCAACTTTGACGTGGCCCGCTAAAGATGCCCCGTTAGCGAAAACCGTGCGGCAACCGATCTGACAATCATGGGCGATATGCACATAAGCCATGATCCAGTTATCGTCACCGAGACGAGTGACGCCGGCGTCCTGTACCGTACCCCGGTTGATGGTGGTGAACTCACGGATGGTATTACGATCGCCAATCTCTAGCCGAGTCGGTTCGCCGTGGTATTTCCTATCCTGCGGCGCATCGCCCAAGGAAGCAAATTGAAAGATCCGGTTATCTCGGCCAATGCGGGTGGGGCCCTGAATCACCACATGGGGTCCTATCCAAGTACCTTCTGCAATTTCCACATCGGCGCCGATCACGGAGAACGGTCCGACCGTGACATTGGCCGCCAGCTTGGCGGCGGGGTCGATAGCAGCGCGTGAATCGATCACAAGTCGATTTCTCGTCTGGCGCACATCAACTCAGCCGATGCCACGATTTGATCATTCACGCGGGCCTCACCGGTGAATTTACCGATGCCGCGTTTGATCCGACTCAGAGTAACGTGCAGCATCAATTGATCACCAGGTTCTACCGGGCGTTTGAACCGAGCGCTGTCGATCCCGACCAGATAATACATGGATTGCCGATCAGGTAAGCTACCCTCGCTTTTAAACGCCAGAATACCGGTCGCTTGGGCGAGTGCTTCCAGAATCAAAACACCGGGCATAATCGGGCGTTGCGGGAAATGACCCTGGAAAAAAGGCTCGTTGAAACTCACGTTTTTAAGGCCCGTGAGCGCACGGCCCGGCTCGATGCGCAGTACCCGATCAATCAACAAGAAGGGATAACGGTGCGGGAGATAACGCAGAATTTCTGCGATTTCCATCGTGTCCATCGTGTCCATCGTGTCCATCGTATTCAAAAATCACCTTCTCTTGGTCGGGTCGTCGGAAAAACACTTGTTTTCGAGCGCAAACAACCGCCTCGCCAATCCGTCTAACTGACGCAAGCGGGCGCTGATCTTGTTCCAACGGCGGTTGGGTTGTACGGGCAAGCTCGACGAGTAAACGCCAGCTTCAGTGAGCGAGTCGGTGACTAACGACATACCCGTGATATGAACGTGATCGGCAATCTCCAGATGCCCCGCCACTCCCACGCCGCCCCCCGAGTACGCAGTGACGACCGATCCGGGCGCTGCCCGCGATACCGACACAACCGGCCAGCGCTGAATGGGCGCCGATGCGCACATTGTGGCCGATCTGAATTTGGTTATCTAACTTAACGCCTGGTTCGATGATAGTGTCTTCCAATGCGCCGCGGTCAATAGTGGTATTGGCGCCGACTTCCACGTCATCACCCACTTGTACCCCGCCGAGCTGCGGTATCTTGAGCCAGCGCCCGTTATCATTGGCTAAACCGAAGCCGTCGCTGCCGATGACGGCACCCGGATGGATTAACACCCGTTGTCCCAAACGGACTCCGTGGCATATCGTCACGTTGGCCACCAAGTGCGTACTTGCTCCTAGCACCGCATGTTCACCGACCACGCAGTGAGGCCCGACGATGACGCCTTCATGAAGGATTGCTCCGGTTTCGATCACGCTGTACGGACCCACCCAGGTACCGTCAGCGATTTGTGCAGATGGACTAATGCAGGCTGTAGGATGGATTCCTCGGTCGGACGGCGGCGTTGGCGCGAACAGGGCAGCGACATGAGCATAGGTCACGTGCGGATTATCGGTCACCAACATCGGTACGCCACAACTGTCGGCATCCCGCTGCGACAAGATAACGGCACTGGCCTGGGTATTGCCCAGGTATTGCCGATAACGCGGGTTGATCAGAAAACTGATCTGCCCTGCTTTGGCATTCTGCAGGGTAGCGACACCGTTCACCGGAGTCGCCACGTTACCGCCGCGTAAGTGTGCGCCTACCGCTTCAGCGATCTCGCCCAACGTCCTCATGGTGCCGGCAGTTATCGACTGCTCAGGCGTTTTAGAACCTCACTGGTAATATCGACTTGGTCGCTGGCATAGATCGCGGCGGCGTCATTGAGAATCAAATCGAATCGCTCTTCCCGAGCCAATTTATTGATGACCTCAATCACGTCGCGTTGGAATTTACTCAACTCCTCATTGCGACGCAGATTGACATCCTCGCGAAATTCATCCGTGGAGCGTTTCAGTTCGCGCCGCTGCGCAAGAATATCGCGTTCTAAATTGCGCCGTTGCGATTCACTCATGACATCGCCGTCCTTGGTTAATTTCTGCTCCAAACTACGCAGTGATTTTTGGGCATCGGCTAATCCTTTTTCCCGAGGTGCGAATTCCCGTTGCAAGCGCTTATTGGCCCCTTCGGCCTGAGGCGCCTCGCTGAGGATTTTAGCGGTATTGACAAAACCGATCTTAAGCTCTGCCGCTTGGAGAGCGGAAATCGGCAATACGCTTACCAACGAAAAAATTAACAACAGACCCTTCAAGGTAGATACTCCCGTTTGCATGACAGTGGATAACATTAGAACGGAACGCCCACGGAAAACTGAAAGGTTTCCGTCTCGTCCTCGCCCTCATCATTCAAGGGTTCGGCGATACTGAATACTAACGGGCCCAACGGCGATAACCAAACAACTTGGATACCCGTTGAATAACGCAGATCACCCGCATCGAAATCACTGACGGTGGCAAACACATTGCCGATGTCAAAAAAAGCACTCATCCGTACATTTTGCGAATCGTCCAAAAAAGGTACTGGAAAAATCAAATCCGCACCCCCGACTACTTTAAAGCTACCCCCTCTCGGTTCGTCGTTGCTAAACCGAGGACCTAAGGTATTAGTCTTGAAACCCCTGACCGTGCGAAGCCCACCAGCAAAATAGTTCTCATAGAAAGGGTATTCAATCGTGTTGCCGTAGGCATCGCCATATCCCAGATCGCCACGAAACGACAAAATTAATGATTGCGTCAACGATAGAAAACTATTGTGCCGATAATCCAGCTTATAGAATTCTAAATCCCCGCCCGGCACAGCGATTTCGGCTGATACCCGGTTCAAGCTGCCGCGCTCCGCAAAGATAAGCCGGTCACGACTGTCCCTGGAAAAGCTGAGAAATAGTTTGAAATTTTGATACTCATCGCCGTTTTCGTCGATAAAATCGAAAATTTCTTGCGGTGTCTCAGACGTTGTCTTGACTTGCACGCCCTCAAACCCAAAACCTACTCGAAGTGTATCTTCTTCGGTCAATGGAAAGCCGTAGTTGATTTCAGCACCGTAATCGTCCAGCAAATAATCGGCAGTGTTGGATTCCGATGCGTCCCGTTCTCGATAATATAAGCGAAACCCTCGGCTGATGCCGTCCAATGTGTAATAAGGATTATTGTACGCAATACTATAGACGGTACTGATATTGCTGTTATTGAAAGTCAGATTGAGTTGGTTACCGGTGCCAAGGAAGTTGCTTTGATTGACGCTGGCATTGAGTAAAACGCCGGATTCCTGGCCGTAGCCAATACCAAACAGGACATTACCTGAAGCCTGCTCGGTGATCTTGTAGTCGATATCCACCTGATCTAGTGTTCCCGGCACTTTCTCTGTTTTCAAATCAACACTTTCCATAAACGCCAACCGTTCCAGTCGTTCCTTGGAACGATTGACGTCCTTAGTCGCGAACCAACTACCTTCGGTTTGGCGCATCTCACGGCGGAGCACTTCATCCTGAGTCTTGGTGTTCCCCTGGAAGTTGATGCGGCGCACATACATCCGTTTGCCGGGATCGACAACGAAGTTCAAGTTGACTTGCTGATTGGCTTCATCCAGGGTGGGCACGGCGTTGATATTGGCCAACGCATAACCGTCATTACCCAAGCGGTCGCCGATCTGCTGCACGCTTTCCACCACCGCGCTGCGCGAGAAGGTGTCGCCGGGCTTAACGACCAGTAATGGACGCAGCTCTTCTTCAGACACCAGCAGGTCACCAGACAACTGTACGTCTTGGATTGTGTAAGGCTGACCTTCGGTGATGTTGATGGTGATGTAAATATCCTTTTTATCCGGGGTTATGGAGACTTGGGTAGAATCGACATTGAACTTGAGGTAACCCCGATCCAGATAAAATGAGCGCAAGGCTTCGATGTCCGCTTCCAATTGTTGCTTAGCGTAACGGTCGTCTCTGGTGACAAAAGAAAGCCAACCGGTGGTGTCCAGTTGGAATTGCTTGAGCAGTTCCTTATCCGAGAAGGCTTGATTACCGACGATATTGATCTGACTGATCCGGGCGCTGACCCCTTCAGAAATCTCCAAGGTTACAGCAACCCGATTGCGTTCCAACGGGGTGACTTGAGTATTCAGTTGCACTGCATATTTGCCGCGGCTGAAATACTGATTTAACAGCTCTTGTTCTATTTTGTCCAAGATCGCGCGGTCGAACACCTGACCTTCTGCAAGTCCGACGTCTCTTAGCGCCGTTTTCAATTCGTCCTCGGAAATGTCTTGGTTGCCGGTGATGGTGATTTCGGCAATCGCTGGGCGTTCGGTGACGATGACCGTGAGTACGTTGTTACCCCCGCTGTTCCAAATTGACGTCGGTAAAAAAGCCCGTCTTGAACAGCGTCCGAATGATTTCCGGATAATCATCCTCGTCTATCGTCGAGCCGATACTGACCGGCAAGTAATTGAATACGGTACCGGCAGAAATGCGCTGTAACCCCTCAACTTGAATGTCTTCGATCACAAAAGCGGCATGGACCCCAACCGGTATCCATAACCATAAAGATAACAGCAACGCTTGGCGAGTGTTCATGGGTTTATCCGAACAAGCGAGCCAGATCGTTGAAGAACGCTAGGCCCATTAGCATAACCAACAACACGATACCGACGCGTTGCCCTAGTTCCTGCGCAAATTCCGGTAAGGGACTGCCCTTCACCAGTTCAATAAAGTAGTACAACAAATGACCTCCATCCAGTATCGGCACCGGTAACAGATTCAAAACACCTAAGCTAATACTGACCAGCGCCAAAAAGGACAAGAATGGAATCAACCCGATACTGGCCGATTGACCGGCAAACTGCGCGATAGTGATGGGGCCGCTGATATTTTCCAGGGAAGCCTTGCCGATCAACATGCGGCCCAGCATACGTAGAGTGAACAAAGCCATCTCCCAGGTTTTGGCCACGGCTTCCCCAAACGCTTGAATCGGTCCATAGCGAATGACTATGCGCACGTTGTCGGCAAAATCATCCGGCATCCGCACCAATGCGCCGACCCGCCCGATGGCGCCTTGTTCGGTTTCAATCAAATCAGGTATCACAGTAAAAGCATACTCCACGCCGTCCCGTTCAATACCTACATTCAAGGACATATTCGGCCGTTGCCGCACGACTCCGGCCCATTGTTGCCAATCGGTGATCGGTTGGCCGTCTACCGACACTACCCGATCTCCGGCTTGCAGACCGGCCTGTTGCGCCGCCCCATCATCTTGCACTTCAGCGATAACAGCCGGCAAGCGCGGTTGTTGCATAACCAAGCCCAATTGCTCTAACAATTGATCGGCTTGCCGGGCATTCGGTAGGGCGCTGAGATCCAGTGTACGAGACAGCATTCGTTGATCGGTGTCCTGCACCTGGACAACAATACTGTCGGACGCCATAGCGCGATCCAGCAGGGCCAGACTGACATCGCGCAACGTCGGTGTGATTTGGTCGTCCACCGCGATAATCAGATCGCCTTGTCGAAACCCCGCCTGGGCCATCAGCGAATCCACCGGCGGTTGCTCCAGCAACGGTCGTAAACCGGGCACACCGATCATGAACATCAACGCGTAGACCGCAATGGCAAACAAGAAATTGAATATCGGTCCGGCAGCCACAATAGCGATGCGGGCACTGACTGGTTGCCGGTTAAATGCACGATCGCGTTCTTGCGGGTCGACATCACCCTCACGTTCATCCAACATCCGCACATACCCCCCTAAGGGGATCGCGGTCACCGCAAATTCGGTGTCGTCCACTCGGCCTCGTCGCAGCCAAAACGGCTTGCCGAAACCGATGGAAAATCGCAGCACCTTAACCCCCAAACGGCGGGCGACCCAGAAATGGCCGAACTCATGGAATGTGATCAACAGACCTAAGGTGACCACCAAGGCCAGCAGAGAAATTAGAACATCACTCATTGCGCCTCCGCAGCCAGCGCGCTGATCCTCTCACCGGCGATCTGACGCGCCTGGTGATCACTGTCCAGCACGGTTTGTAAGGCAGTAACTTCCTGAATAGTGGTGCGTTCCAAGGTATGCTCAATGACCTCCGCAATTGCGGTAAAGGGTAGGTGCCGCTCCAGAAAAGCGTGTACTGCTACTTCATTGGCGCATTCAGTGCGGCAGCTGCCGTCACCGCCCCGCTCCAACGCCGGCAAAAGCCAACCGTAGGCAGGGGAAACGCGCGTAATCGGGCGGTTGAAAGTCTAATCTGCCAATCCGGAACAAATCGAGCGAGGCTACTCCCGAAGTCATGCGTTTCGGCCAAGCCATGGCATGCGCGATGGGAACCCGCATATCCGGATTACTGAGTTGGGCCAACAGCGAACCATCCGCATATTCGACCAGCGAATGAATGATGCTTTGCGGATGTACGACCACTTGAATCTGTTCCGGTTCGGCGTCGAATAGCCAATGGGCTTCAATTGCTTCCAAGCCCTTATTCATCATTGTCGCCGAGTCCACCGAAATTTTTCGCCCCATACTCCAGTTCGGATGCGCGCAGGCTTGTTCCGGGGTCACCGTGGTCAATTGCACTAATGGAGTTTCTCTGAAAGGTCCGCCTGATCCGGTTAATAAGATTCGGGTAACGCCCACCTCGGCGAGTCCGACTGAATAATCCGCCGGAAGACACTGGAAAACGGCATTATGTTCGCTATCGATCGGCAACAAGGTGGCACCGTGGCGCCGGACGGCATCCATGAACAGCCGGCCGGCTAACACCAGCGCTTCTTTGTTGGCCAATAATACCCGTTTGCCGGCCCGTACTGCTTCGAGCGTCGGTAACAGCCCGGCTGCGCCCACGATAGCCGCCATGACATACTGTGCTTGCGGCAAAGCGGCAATCTGTCGCAAACCGTCTTCACCGCTTAACACTTGAGTCGAGCGACCGCTGGCGCGCAATCGGTCGTCCAGGCGCTGAGCCGCATCCGCGTCACCGACAACCGCATACAGAGGCGACCATTCCAAGCACTGCTGATACAACTCCTCGACCCGGTGTTGCGCACTTAAAGCGACCACTTGGAACCGACTGCGTTGCTGCTGCAATACGGCTAGAGTGCTTACACCGATGGAACCGGTTGAACCCAGGATACTGACACCGATCATCGCTACCCCTCTCGCCGTCGGCAATCGGTTCTTAACCAGATCATCGCAGCAACCCCTGCACGCCCAGCAAAAAAACCGGAGCGGCGGCCGTCAAACTGTCTATGCGATCTAATACGCCTCCATGTCCCGGCAGCAAGGAACCGCTGTCTTTAACCTCATGTTGGCGTTTAATCATACTCTCGAATAAATCGCCGACAATGGAAAACAGAACCGCTACCACACCGATAAAGATCAGTAAAACCCATTGGATTCCCGTTAGTCCGAGAGTCGTAGCACCCAATGCGGCAAACAACAAGGTCGTGACCAGCGCGCCTATCGCACCCTCCCAGGTTTTGCCCGGACTGATGCGGGGCGCCAATTTACGTCGGCCCCAGCGTCGCCCGGCAAAATAAGCGCCGCTGTCAGCGAGCCAGATCAACATCATCAGGAATAGCACATAGGCTGGACCAAACAACGCCGCACCGTGTAAGTACATCAAGGCGACCCAGGGAGTTACCAAGGTCATGATACCGGCTGCGCCCCACAGCAAACGTGGATTGCGTTGTTGGGGAGCGCTCGTATAGCGCCATAGCCAAGCGAGTACATAACACCAGTACAGTGCGGCGAATGCCAGGATTAGCCAGATAAACGATTGATTTTCCAGTATCGGCCACACCAACACTGTCATCACCAGTATTACAGCGCAATACCCCATGCGGGCAATTGGCCCTGAAAGCCCCAACATGCCGCCCCACTCCCAGGCGCCCAGGAGGATAATCAACAACAAAGCCACCCCGAACCAAACTGTAGGTAGGGTTAAAATACCCCATGCGGCCATAGAACCTAGTATCGTTCCGGTAACGATCCGTTGTTTAAGCACTGCTATCTAATCCCGCCACCTGCTCATCGGTTCGACCGAATCGCCGTTGCCGTTGGGCAAACGCCGACAATGCCTCGTCCAGGGAGTGGATATCGAAATCGGGCCACAGTTGATCGGTGAAATAAAACTCGGTATATGCCAATTGCCAGAGCAGGAAATTACTGATGCGCTGTTCGCCACCGGTACGGATAAACAGGTCAGGTTCGGGCAAATCATGTAAACAAAGGCGTTGTTGAACGTGTTCGCAGGTGATTATTTGCGGATCCAGTTCACCCGTCGCTGCTTCCTGAGCTAACTGGCGAGCGGCTTGCAGGATATCCCAGCGACCGCCATAGTTGGCCGCTATAACCAGGACTAATCCGGTATTGGCCGCTGTCTTCGTTTCGGCCTCACGCATCAGCACTTGCAACTCTTGGTTAAATGCGCTGCGCTCACCGATGAAGCGGATCTGGATGTTGTTTTCCTGCAGTCGTCTCACTTCCGTGCGCAGGGTGGTGAGAAACAATTCCATTAAAAAATTGACTTCGGTGGCGGGACGTTGCCAATTCTCACTGCTGAAAGCAAAAAGGGTTAGCACTTGCACTGCCTGCTCTTGACAGGCTTTAGCGACCCGTCTGACCGCTTTGGCGCCCTCACGGTGCCCGGCCGGCCTTGGCAACAGCCGTCGCTTGGCCCAACGCCCGTTGCCATCCATGACAATCGCCACATGCCGAGGTATGCGTGACTCTGGATCAGAGGCTGCAGAAAAAATCATTACCTCAAATTTCCAGCAATTCCGCTTCCTTGGTTTCTAATAGCTTGTCAACCTCACTCACGTATTTGTCGGTCAGTTTCTGGATAGCATCCTGAGCGCGTCGTTCTTCGTCCTCGGTCGTGACTTTCTCCTTAAGCAGATCTTTGAGATCGGCATTGGCATCGCGGCGGATATTACGGATCGCCACTCGCGCCCCTTCTCCCTCATGGCGCACTATTTTGACCATATCCCGACGTCGTTCCTCGGTCAGTGGTGGCAGGGGAATGCGCATGACAGTGCCCGCTGTGGTTGGATTCAAGCCTAAATCGGAGGTCAAAATCGCCTTCTCAATCGGACCGGTCATATTCTTTTCCCAAGGCGATATGACCAAGGTGCGCGCGTCACCCACCGAAATGGAAGCGACCTGACTCAAGGGAACGTCAGAGCCGTAATAGTTGACGGTAATATGATCCAGCAAACTGGCATGGGCGCGGCCAGTCCGGAGTTTTTGCAATTCATGCCTAAGGCTTTCGATGCTTTTCGCCATCCGTGAGGCGGCATCTTGCTTGATGTCTTCAATCATATCGCGTTACCCTTTCACCACGGTTGTACCGACATTCTCTCCGCACACAATACGCATCAAGTCTCCGCACCGATTGATATTAAATACTTTGATTGGTATGCCATGTTCACGGCACAAGACCAGCGCGGTAGCATCCATAACCTGGAGCTTGCGTTGCAATGCCTCATCATAGGTTAACTGTTCATAGCGCTGAGCGTCTGGTACTTTGACCGGATCAGCGGAATAAATGCCATCCACTTTAGTGCCCTTGAGCACCACTTCGGCGTTGATTTCAATCGAGCGCAGGCTAGCGGCAGAGTCGGTGGTGAAGAATGGGTTGCCGGTTCCGGCAGCGAAAATGACTACTCGACCTTTTTCCAAGTGTCGAATCGCCCGACGGCGCAGATAGTCTTCGCAAACTTCGTTGATGCGAATAGCCGACATGACCCGGGCAAAAATGCCTTGCCGTTCCAACGCATCCTGCAGTGCCAGCGAATTCATCACGGTCGCCAGCATCCCCATATGGTCAGCTGTCACCCGATCCATACCGGCTTCGGCCAGACCTGCACCGCGAAATAAATTGCCACCTCCGATCACAATACCGATCTGCATCTGCAAACGGTTTAGCTCACTGATTTCGGCTGCGATGCGATTGATTACTTTGGGGTCGATGTACCGTACTCGCTCTCTCCCATCAGCGCTTCACCGCTGAGTTTGAGCAGAATCCGTTTGAAAATCGGTTTTGAGTCCTGCATGAAATCTGATCGCGTTGGTTAATACATTAGCGATGTCTAGTTGCCATCGGCACTGTCGTCGACGTGACCGATGGCGGTGAACGGTGGGAGGATCAATCGCCCCGGACTTGGGACATGACTTCCTCAGCGAAATTATCGGCCTTTTTCTCCAGACCTTCGCCTAATTCAAAACGTTGGAATCCCAAAACCTCAGCCTTGGCAGGCTTAAGCAATTGCTCAATGCTTTGCTCAGGATCCTTGACGAAGGCTTGTCCCACCAGCGTGACTTCCGCCAAATATTTGCGCAGCCTACCATCCACCATTTTTTCAATGATGTTCGCAGGTTTACCACTTTCTGCGGCCTGCGCCGTATATATTTCCCGCTCTTTGGCCAACAACTCGGTAGGAACTTGTTCCGCGTTGATACACAGCGGGCGGCTAGCCGCCACATGCATAGCGATGTCTTTGGCTAATTCAGGAGTGCCGCCCCGCAATTCCACCACAGCACCGATGCGACCGCCATGATGCAGATAGCTGTTTAGCACCCCTTGATTCGTAGTGATCACACTGAATCGCCGAACTTGGATATTTTCGCCGATCTTGGCGACCAAGTCTTGGCGGACCTGATCGACACTCTGCTCCCCGTCCAGCGGCAAAGCCAATAATTCATTGATATCAGTGGGGCGGCTCGCTAATACCAGGTCGGCGACTGCCGCAGCAAAATCCTGAAACTCTTGCCGTTTGCTGACAAAATCAGTCTCACTATTGATTTCCACTAAAGCCACGGTCTTGTCATCAGCTGAGTGGCGAATGACTACCAGTCCCTCAGCGGCAACACGACCGGCCTTTTTGGCAGCTTTAGCCTGACCGGTCTTGCGCATGAGTTCCACGGCGGCCTCGATATCGCCGCCGGCTTCCTGCAAGGCTTTTTTACATTCCATCATGCCGGAGCCGGTGCGCTCACGTAGTTCTTTGACGAGCGCTGCGGTAATCTCTGCCATCTTCACTATCCTCTACTCTTCTTCAAAACGTTAGGCTGTAACGATACGTTACTCGGCCAATTGAGGTTCTTCGTTGTCAGGAGCTTTTGCAGGTATTTCCTGCACCTCTACAAAATCTTCATCGCCTACCGGCAGGGGGACGGCGGAACGGCCTTCGCTCACCGCTGTAGCTGCACCTTCCAGATACAAGGAGATGGCGCGGATCGCATCATCATTACCGGGAATGACATAATCAACCTCGTCCGGTGAGTTATTGGTATCGACGACCCCGATAATCGGAATACCTAATTTCCGGGCCTCTTGCACCGCGATTTTTTCATGCCCTACATCCACCACGAATAGCGCATCCGGCAGACCGGCCATGCCTTTAATGCCGCCCAGGCTGCGCTCAAGCTTGTCCATCTCGCGTCGCAGCACAATAACTTCTTTTTTGGACAGGCGATCAAAAGAACCGTCTTCCGACATGGCTTCCAAATCTTTTAATCGTTTGATGGATTGCCGCACGGTTTTGAAATTGGTCAACATGCCGCCCAACCAGCGGTGGTTGACATACGGCATATTGCAACGAATGGCGGCAGCAGCTGTCGGTTCGCGGGCAGGTCGCTTGGTTCCTACGAACAGAATCTTGCCGCCCTTGCTGGCCAGTTTGCCGAGGAAGTTCATCGCCTCGTTGTACAGGGGCAAAGTTCTTTCGAGGTTAACGATGTGAATTTTACTGCGCGCCCCAAATATATAGGGGGCCATTTTGGGATTCCAGTAGCGGGTCTGGTGGCCGAAATGAACACCGGCCTCCAGCATCTGGCGCATGGATACTGTCATATCTAAAGACTCCTGTAGCGGGTTGGGCCTCCACGCGTCCCATACAGCAACCCTTTCGGGCACCCGGCTGTATGTGCCGACACGTGTGAGAATTAGATGAAATTTGCTTAATAGGCGCGCGCTTTATACCATGAATCCGGCGTTAACACCAAATGAACTATTAACCCTGTCAGGTTATCTGACGACACGGACAGGGAATTTGAAGCGCCTCATCCTTAGCTAATGTTGGTTACAGACTTTGCCTCAATGAGTATTACGATCAAGACGCCCGAAGCCATCGAAAAAATGCGTATAGCCGGTCGGCTCGCCGCCGACGTTTTACATATGATCCGCCCGCATGTTCGCGAGGGCGTGACCACTGAAGAATTGGACCGCATTTGCCACGAATATATCGTCAATGAGCAAAACGCCACACCGGCTCCCCTGAATTATCGGGGATTTCCGAAATCCATCTGCACTTCGGTTAATCACGTGGTTTGTCATGGCATTCCCGGCAAAAAGCGCTTGAAACGCGGCGATGTGATGAACCTTGATGTAACGGTTATTAAGGACGGTTACCACGGCGATACCAGCAAGATGTTCTTCATAGGTGAGCCGCCGGTCGCGGCGCGGCGCGTGACTCAGATCGCTTACGAATGCCTGAAGATCGGCATTGCCGAGGTGAAACCGGGAACGCGGTTAGGCGATGTCGGCTACGCGATACAAAGACACGCGGAAGCGAACAATTGTTCCATAGTCCGAGAATATTGCGGCCACGGTATCGGACAGCAATTCCACGAAGAACCTCAAGTGTTGCACTACGGTAATCGCGGAGAAGGTATAGAATTAACGCCCGGCATGACATTTACTATCGAACCGATGGTTAATGCCGGCAAACGGTTTGTCAAACTGCTCCCGGATGGCTGGACGGTGGTGACCAAAGATCACAGCGTTTCCGCACAATGGGAACACACCGTATTGGTTACTGAAATAGGCGTCGAAATTCTCACCATACGACCCGGCGATCCCCCGTAACAGTCCATTTGCTTTCAGTTGATACAGCCCATGCTCATGTTCAACCCCCAAGCGGCTCAAACATCCCAATTTGGTCAGCGCGAAGGTTTCGATCGCAGTGAACTGTTCGATCCTGCCGGCTTTGCCCAACAGTTGCAGGAGAATTCCACGCTGGGCATTTTTCGTACCGCGCTTAAGCAAGGCGACGAAGTGCTCAAGGAAAAGTTCTACGCAGGTGTTCCGGCAACCGCACTGGTTCCGGCTCGGGCCTGGCTGATCGATTGCCTACTACAGCATATTTGGCCCCGTTTTTTTGCAGCGGAAGACCCGCAAGTAGCGCTGGTCGCTGTCGGTGGTTATGGACGAGGTGAACTGCATCCGCATTCGGACGTAGACATTATGATCTTGCTGGAAACAGATGACCTGGACCGCTATCGGGAGGCTGTGGAAAGCTTTCTCGCTTTCCTCTGGGACATCGGTTTGGAAGTGGCGCAAAGTGTCCGCAGCCTAGAGGACTGCGTGCGTGAAGCCGGCGCCGATATCAGTGTGATGACCAGTCTCACCGAGGCGCGGTTATTGACCGGCGATACCGGGCTGTTCGAACGTATGAGGCAAGTAACAGGGCCGAAAGCGCTGTGGACCGAGGGTGCGTTCTTTCGTGCCAAGAAGGAAGAACAGGCTGATCGTTACCGAAAATTCCAGGGCACGGCATATAACTTGGAACCCAACGTCAAGGAAAGCCCGGGCGGGTTACGCGATCTGCAGATGATCGGTTGGGTAGCCAAACGACATTTTGCCGCCGCAACCTTACACGATCTGGTCGATCACGATTTTCTCTCCAGTCAGGAATACATGGAGTTAATGGAGTGCCAAAGCTTTCTCTGGCAAGTGCGCTTCGCGCTGCACGTGTTGAACAGTCGCCGAGAAGATTTGGTGTTGTTTGATTACCAACGTCAATTAGCCCATCAGTTCGGGTATCAAGATGATAACTCCAATTTAGCCGTCGAGCAGTTCATGCAGCGCTATTACCGCACGGTGATGGCGTTGAGCCGATTGAATGAAATCTTGTTACAGCTGTTCGAGGAAGCAATCCTGTGGGCCGATGATCACGGCGAGCCGGTGCTCATCAATAACCGCTTCCAGGCCCGCAAAGGATTCTTGGAAGTAACCCGCAGCGACATTTTCGTGCGTTATCCTTGTTCCTTGCTGGAAGTATTCCTGTTGTTACAAAAACACCCGGAACTGAACGGCATTCGTGCTGCCACTATTCGCTTAATCCGCACTCATCAGCATGTAATTGACGAACGTTTTCGTAACGACGTGCGTGCCCAGTCCTTATTCATGAAAATCCTCCGTCAGTATCGCGGCGTTACCCAGCAGTTGCGCCGCATGAACTACTACGGAGTATTAGGCGCGTATCTACCCGAATTCGCCCAAATCGTGGGCCGGATGCAATACGATTTATTCCACGCCTACACTGTAGATCAGCACATTTTGTTCGTGGTACGCAATCTGCGCCGCTCTTACCTGCCCGAGTACGCTCAGGAACTCCCGCACGTAGGCGCTATTATGCGCAGACTGCCCCGTCAGGCATTGCTTTACATCGCGGCGCTGTATCATGACATCGCCAAGGGCCGAGGCGGCGATCATTCTGAACTAGGCGGACAGGATGTCAGAAAATTTTGTCGTCGGCACGGTTTGAGCCAAGTCGACACCGGCCTAGTCGTGTGGTTGGTACGCAATCATCTCGCGATGTCCTTGACGGCGCAAAAAAGGGATATTGATGACCCAGCCATTATCCGGGAATTCGCTCAATTTGTCGGTGATCAACGCCATTTGGATTATCTATATGTGTTCACCGTAGCGGATATCCGGGCGACCAATCCCAAACTCTGGAGCAGTTGGCGCGCTTCTTTGTTGTTGAAACTATACGACGCAACCCGACGGGCGCTACGCCGGGATCTGGATAATCCGATCGATAAACAGGAATTGATTGCCGAAATTCAGTCCCAAGCGCTGTCCCGTTTAATCGCCCAAGGCGTTGACAGGCACCAGACTAAGCAATTGTGGGCCGGCTTCAGCGATGACTATTTTTTACGTCATAGCGCCGATGAAGTTCATTTGGCATACCCCGGGCAATCATCAAGAAAACCGAAGACGGCCGGGCGTTGGTCCTGGCGCGCGCCGACCCTCCCGTCGGCGC
>JAAUQA010000149.1 GCA_012032855.1 Candidatus Competibacteraceae bacterium | reverse complement strand
GTTAAAGATACCCTCTCCCCAGACCATGTAGCCGATGACCATAGCAATACCGCCCAGCGCCAAGGCGACAGGGGCACCGATGGCAAAGAAGATCAGGATGCAAAGCAGCAGAATCCCGGTAAGCGCTTCAATTCCCATCGGTGTTCTCCTCGGGAAGCAGCTCCTTGCCAGTGAATAGGTAATAGAGATCGACCAGCATGTCCCGGCCCAGTTGGGCGATGAACAGCACGCAGGCGATCAGTGACATGATCCAGAAGTGGTACATCGGCGGCGCCCACTCGCTCTCCCGGCGATAATTGAACTCGATAGCCTCCTGCAATTTTCCAATGCTCATGTCGGCGACGATAAACAGAAAGAATATGCCCAGCGAGAAAGAGATTAGATTAAAGATGTGCCGGGTTCTGCGTGAGACCCGCGCATACAGAATATCCACATTGACGTGCACCTTTTTTTGCTGGGCATACGCCCCCCCCGAGGGCTGCCACATAGCCGAACATGAACAGGGACAAGTCGAACGCCCAGATGGTGGGGCTGTTGAGAAAATAGCGGGAGAACACTTCGAATGCGACCACCAGGGCCAGCACCGGCATGAGGTAGGAGGCGGCCTTGCCCATGAGCATGACAACAAGATCGATGCCACGGCATACCCCTCTCAGGGAAGTCAGTACCATAGGGACACCTGCACGTTATTAGGGTTGAAATGGAGGGGAGGTGGGGGAGGCAGATCAGCCCCGTTCGTTTCACCGGCCTTGTCGGTCCGGCGTCCTCTGGGACGCCGGCTTTCCTGATGCTGCACAGCCACCGGCTCTGGACGCGCCTGATCCGCAAGCCAAATTAAGCAGCCAGCGGTACCAGGTTAAAACCTCTCCCACCGGACGTAGGAAACCGGTGGGAGAGCGGCCATTGACCGGACACCTTCACTTCGCGGTTACCACCGGACGACCAAAACAGAAGTTAGGGGTCGCGCGGCTAAGCCCTGATCAGAATCAGTTGGTTTGTTTCAAGATATCGATCAGCTGTTTGCTGTATTTGTCCTGGGCCGCATACTCTTCCCACAGACTAGCGCCGGCTTCCGCCCATGCCTTGCGATCCGCTTCGGAGGGTTCCGGGCTCCACTGCATCCCCTTGCTCTCCATCTCCGCAATCGCCTCGGTTTCCCACTCCTTGGACTTGGTCAACTGCTCCTCGGCATGGATCACGGTCGCCTTGCGGACCGCTTCTTTCAGATCTTCCGGCAGCTTGTCCCAAGCGCTGCGGTTGACGACGATCGGCAGCACTTGGGCACCAGCTAGGGGCAAGCGGTACATATACTTGGCGACTTCAACATGATTGCCGTCCCGGTGGTCGATCATGTTGCTACCAATGGAGCCGTCGATGACCCCGGTCGCCAGGCTGGTGTAAATCTCGCTCCAGGCGATGGACACGGGTGAGGCGCCCAGATTACGTAGGAATTTTCCATACGCCCCCGGGGCACGAATCTTCAAACCTTTAAAATCCTCAATCGAATTGATTGGGTTCTTGGTGAGCACATACACCGGCGGCTGAATATAGGGTTCCAACCACACTAGGCCCTGGGATCCATAAGCCTCAACCAGGATGCTGTCCCAACCCTTTTCGTCGAACAGTTTCTGCAATTCAACCACATCATCGGTGCCGCCGGCAGCCCGATCTCCACCACGCCTGCCGGCAGTTCACCCGCATGCATGGACTGAAAGGGTGCACCCATCGTAATCAGGCCAGACTTAACCGCGCTCAGCAGACCGGTCGTTCCCACTCCCTCCCCAGAAAAGAGCACCTGGACCTTGATGCGCCCTTCCGACAACTTCTCGATGTTGGTCCCCAGATTCTCGTATAGGGTACCGAAGGCGGTACCGCGTCCGTAAAGATTACTGAAGCGCCAATTGTGCTCGGCTGCCCATACCTCTGTTGCCATAATGCCGACAACCAATGTGGCCGCCAGTGCTGACGTGATAACTTTCCTGCATATATTCATCATGTTTTTTCTCGTAACTTTTTCGTTAAAAGCCGACAGCCTTGTGTATCGCCTACTGATCCTTACACCTAACAATAGGTGAGTTTAACAATAGATCAACTTACGGAGGGCGTGGGCTATCGGGCATTTGTTATGCCATTTGTGCGTGGGGCTTTTTAGAACAACGGGTTGTCGTCGATAAACGACATCGGTACGATGACTTGCGTTAGATTGTAGTGCAGTGAAGCGGGTGATATGCCTTGAAGGGGTGCAAGGAGTCTGCTCTGAAATTAGCGCAAGCCGGGTCGCGCGCCCGGTTAATGCTCAATGCGTGCCGGCATGGCCACTGAATAACCCTGAGCATAGTCCACACCCAGCTGTTCGAGCGACTTCATCACCGCCGGATCATCAACTCGCTTGGCGATGGTTGCGATCCCGAGCGCATGGGCCACTTCATTGATGGATTTGACCATAGCATACGCCATCGGGTCGTCCACAATATCCTTGATTAAATACCCGTCGATGCGTAAGAAATCCACCGGTATTCGTTTAAGGTAGGAAAAACCCGACAAGGTGCTGGCAAAACTGTCTATCGCGATCCGACAACCGATGGCTTTGATCGCTTCCAATAAGCGGCGGGCTTGATCATGGTCACCGGTAATCGCGTTTTCGTTGAAGGTAAAACAGAGTTTGTCGGCGGGCACGCCGTAGCGCTCCAATCGATTGCTTAAAAATTCCGGGAACTCAACGTCTTGCAACGTATGGCGGGATAAATTGAGCGAACAGACAAACAGTTCAGCGGTACGCTGTGGGTCGCGAACCAACCACCGCAACACATCACGCAGCATCCAGCGATTCAATACCGGTCCCAGCTGAGCGCGCTCGTTAGTAGGCAGCAGGGCACCCACGGTTTCTGTTTCATCCGCAGGCCCCTGTATGCGCAACAGGATTTCATAGTGTCGCCCACACTGTCCGGGGTCAAAGCCATAATCGACTGACGGAATAATTGTAATCGATCTTCCTTCAAAGCGCGGTCCAGATAGCTGAGCCAATTCCAACGCTGGGATCGTTCGGCTTCCTCCCGATGGACATGGATACGATTACGGCCCTGCTGCTTGGCCGTGTAACAGGCCGCGTCAGCGAGCTGTAGAACCTGACCGGCGTTGACGTTATTCGCAAGGATACGGGTGACGCCCATGCTGACGCCCACCGAAAACGTTTTGTCCCGCCAAACCAGCCGGTACTCCTGAACGGCTCGACATAAATCCTGAGCAATCTGTTCGCCACGATCCAAAGGACAGTGTTCCAATAAAATGGCGAATTCGTCACCCCCCAAGCGGGCTAGAGTATCTCGCTGCCGTAACTGGTTCGCCAAAATATCGCCAATTTGACATAACAATTGATCTCCGGCGGCATGACCCGCTTGGTCATTGACTTGTTTAAAGCGGTCTAGATCCAGGTACAACAACACGTGTTCGGTATTTCTATCCCGCGCGCTGACTAACGCTTTGTGTAGTCGGCGTTCGAATTCTCGACGGTTAACCAATCCGGTCAAGCTGTCATGAGCAGCTTGGTAGGCCAGCTGATCGGCAGTAGCGCGAGCCTGGGTGGCGTCATGGAAAATAACCACTGTCCCTAGCACCGTTCCGTTCGGAGCGCGGATCGGCGCCACCGATTCATCAATCGCGTATTCCCGCCCGTTGCGGTCAATCAATGCCATCCGCGCCGTTTGATCCTGATCGTCATCATGCGCTCGCTGGTGCAGAAAATGGGTCGGCGCAATCGGTTCACGAGTAATTTCGTCGCAGACCTTGAAAACTTCAGACAGCGGTTTGCTCCAAGCTTCCTTGAGCGGCCAACCGGTTAAATACTCGGCAATGGGATTAAGGTATTCGATTTTGCCTTCGATATTGGCTGTTATCACTCCCTCGCCCAGGGAAGCGAGGGTAAGATGAGCAAGCTCATTGACTTTTACGCCGGCCGGTTCGATGTGCAACGCTTCTCTGATCCGTTGCAATAATTTTGGGTACTCATAGGGCTTTTCAATGACATCGAAGGCGCCGGCGCGGAAGGCGCGTGCAGTGACCGGCACATCGGCATAGCCGGTTAGCACAATAATAGGTAGTGCTATTTGGCGAGCGGCCAGAGTATCCTGCAAATCCAAACCGCTCATGCCCGGCAGGCGTATATCCAGCACCAGACAACCCCGCTGATCGGGTTCATAAGCGTCAAGAAAAGCTTCGGCAGAGGGGTGCACCGACACGCGCAAACCGGAAGCCTTGAGCAACAGGCTTAGTGAGCCAAGTAACGCCGGGTCGTCGTCGACAACGAAAACCGTAGGTTCATGGTCTGCCATTATTTTCCATTGGCCCGTAAGCTGCCCTAGCAGAGCCGATAGAAGGCCCTTCAGAGCTAAATGTGACGATTTTCGTCGGGTCTTTGCTGAGCGTTCTCATGAGTGGAATGCTGGTTATCCAAACGCAGCGTTTCAATTTGCACTTCATATTCTGCATCAATGAATTCGGCGTTGCCGGCAACACCCTGTTTCCTCATTTGCCGGCGGATACGCCAACTCTGCCAGCACAACCAGCCCCCGACAACCACACCCAGTCCCAATAAAAGGGAAAAGATAGCCATAGACATGGCAATGCCGAGTCCCAGCGCTAAAACCAATACGGCCGTCACACCGATGCGATTCACCCAGGAAGACCAACGCTCACTTAATTTCACGATTTTTACCAGTCACAACCAAGCAATAATCAGTCCGACTAATGCTATGCCAAAACTATTCACCAACACAAATACCTGCGCTTACTATACCGCAGGTTCCAACTTGGCACGCGGGGGAATTAATCGGCCAGTCCTACCGCGCGGGGTCTTGCACGCGGCGTTCGGCGATCTGAACTGATTCGATCGGGCCGTTGGTGTCCCCTATGCTGCTTGGCAGGCCGTTCCGGTCGAGGCCCGATATAATTGCCCTTGGTAGCACCGATAGACAGGCTAAACTCCGCCTGATGACGGCGATGGTGGGCATAAGGACGATGACGATAAGGGTAGGGGCGATAATACGGGTAATCAGCGGTGTAAGGGATACGCACTCGATCCGGTTCATCCTCCACGGCAAGCGCTTGTTCTTCAAGTACGCGCTCATAATAGGCCGTTTCCAGTGCGCGCAAATGGTCTTCACGTTGCTGTCGTTGCCGCGTCAATCGCTCTGCTTCCCACTGTTGGGCCAAGGCAACGATGTCGTTGAGCGACTGTTGCGCCGCCAACCGTCGTGCCGGATCATCGGCAACCGCTTCGAATTCGAGGGGTTCCGGGTTCTGGACGGTCTGCGGGGGCTGGTTACCGTAGTGCGTTTGGCCTGCCTCATCAATCCATTTATAGATCGGAGCACTGACGACACCGAGGGGTAGCAACAAGCTACTTAATAATACTATTGACAGTATCTGACGCATGATCAGCCTTCCGCAAAATGCACTTTGCCTGAATTAAAGGAGTTTGATTATTTGAAGCTTTAGACGAGGATAGGGTTCCCCACAGCTAACGCATTTACCCCTCTATCCTTTTGATCCATTCAGGATAGGTTCAGTCATACCGGAGCTAAGGTCAAGCTTTATAGTTTGGAGGGTTCTGCCTATGACAACCCCTTTATCCATAGGTGTATCGATTCTGGCTTTGTTACTGTCGGGTTTTAGTACAGTGAACGCAGGGCAAACCAGCGCTATACACGTCGCCGAAAACGATGCGCACGTTTTCATGCCCGTTGATCACCGTCATCACGGTAGAGGTTATGGTCGATATGATCGGTATGACCGGGAATATAGAAAACATAGACGGCATCATCATCGTAAGTATCATCGTAAGCATTACTATAAGCATCATCGGCGGCCTCACTACTATCGGGGCTATGCTCCGCCGCCGCCACGCTATTACTACCCCCGCCCCGGCTCTCATTTCTATTGGGGGTATCCTTTCCATCACCGTTGATCGGCTCCATATCAGCGTACCCGGTGGCCTGATGGGTTTAGGCCAGCCGGGGAATCACTTGGCGCAGCAGGAGCTTAACCTTGTCCATACCGTTCACGAGTTGCCGTTGAATGGCTTCCATAGTGATTTCGTCTTCGCTCTTGCCCGCCGCCCAATTAGCTATGACGGCACAAGCAGCATAGTTTAAGCCGATTTCGCGGGCTAACGCCGCTTCAGGCATTCCGGTCATCCCCACTAAATCACAGCCGTCCCGCTCCAAACGGCGGATCTCCGCCGCCGTTTCCAGACGCGGTCCCTGGGTGGCTCCATACGTGCCGTATTCCCGCGCTTCAAGACCGGCCCGGCGTGCTGCTGCTATCAAATCGGCACGCAGCGTTTCACAATAGGGATGGGTGAAATCGATATGGGTGACGTGGGATAAATCATCTTCGAAAAAGGTGTGCCGACGGGACCAGGTGTAATCAATGATTTGCTCGGGAAAAGCCAAGCAGCCCGGCGCCATTTCGCGGCCGATACCACCGACAGCAGCGATAGCGATCACCCTGTCCACGCCGATGTGTTTCAGAGCCCAGACATTCGCTCGATAATTGATTTTATGCGGCGGAATCGTGTGGCCCTGCCCGTGCCGGGCCAGAAACACCACCGGCTTGTCGGATAGTTGACCGTAGACCAGCGGCCCCGAGGGCTCGCCGTAAGGAGTGGAAACCAGCTCCCGGTGGTTAATATTCAGCGTTTCCAAGGAAGTGAGGCCCGTGCCTCCAATGATTGCCAATCGCGTCATCAGTGATTCACTCTTATTCTTAATCCGGACTGCCATTACAGCGCTAAATAGGCTTCACGCTGCAAGATTCAAAGCTCTCAGATAACCGTTGACACTGTAATCCAAATCATATTCATGAACTGCAGCGCGCAGCACATCGGGATCCGGTGGATTGTCCAGCATTTGCACTATCGCTTGACTTAATGCCGCAGCATCGCCAACCGGCACTAAAGGACCGAATCGGCCCTCTTGTAATATCTCTCTTGGACCGCTGGGACAGTCGGTAGCGACCACGGGGGTGCCTAAAGCCAATGCTTCAGTCAGCACGTTCGGCGAGCCTTCCCAAAGCGATGACAAGGCGAAGACTGCCGCCTTTGCCATATACGCATACGGGTTATCAGTAAAACCCGGCAGTGTCAGTGTATCGGCTATCCCCAAGTGCGTGGCTTGCGCCTGTAGGGCGGCCTGTTGCTTGCCTGCGCCTAAGATCATCAACCGTGCTGGTCGTTCACGCCGAACCGCTGCAAACGCCCGCAACAGCGTAGGGAAATCTTTTTGCCGGGTCAGCCGGCCTGCGCCCAAAATGATCGGCGGGCCTTGATCGGTGAACCAAGGGTGCGCTACCGGTTCCCTGGCTAATCGCAATAGCCGTGGAGTGATAACCGGATTGCGCACTACCGTGACCCGGTCTTGAGGTAGCCCGGTCAGGATGATAGTGTCCTCGGCAACGCCCTGAAGAAACCGCGACGATCCG
>JAAUQA010000148.1 GCA_012032855.1 Candidatus Competibacteraceae bacterium | reverse complement strand
TGATCGTGGCATTGGGGGCCGCCAGATGCTGCAACCAATGTTCAGCGGTGGCGGGATTCAGTACATCAGCATTGGCCGGTAATGCCGCGCGCATCTGTAACCAACCCGTCACCTGCTCGACCGGTAAGGCTTGACCAGCCACTTTCAATAACTGTTGATCGGCGGCTGGCGGCCGATATTCCGGCGGGGCCGATTCGATGTCTTTGGCGAGTTGGATTCTCCGATCCTCATCGGGTAACGCTTGGATCGCCTCCAGCCGGCCCACCCAGTATTGGCAATACGGGCTATGGTCAATGGCGTGAGTTGTCTGCTGTGGTTCTTTTGCGGCGTCCCGCTTCTCGGCCGCTGGCGTTTCCACCGTTCTTGTCAGCGGTGATTGTGACTGCGAGTCCGCCTCGTCCTTGTTTAATGTCGTGGGGTCCACTTGTTCTTTTCCAGGGTTTCCTGACATGAACGGACGTTTGCCCCGGCGTTGGCGAGTTTCCGAGCGCAGGTTTTCCACCATTGACATCGCTTTTACCTCGTTGGAATCGGTTTGCCGTTATTCAGTCCGTGAATAATATTATATGTAGTTTATAATTTATAACACATATAAATAAATAGCGAGAATCCGTTATGAATGACGAACCGGTAGTGCCAAGTGAGGAGGAGCCGTTGATCGGCCTGCTGGCATGGTTAGCCGAGTTAGAGGGTCATGCCAAGCCGTTGACGGGGGTCACACCCGAGGTCACGGTTATCGTCCCCGACAGAGCTGTGGCGAATAGTTTTCAGATAGGCTGTGGTCACGAGACTGGCCCGTTTCTCGCGTTTCCCGCTGCCTTATGGTGGTTCACGAAAGCATGGCAGGCTGCTGCCGCTGGTCCGGCAGGCATTGCGTTAGTGGCTAACTGTCCGGAACCCTTAGCTGTCTTGTTACCGAGTGTCTGGCCACGCACGATGGAAGCATTTGCAGATCAGTGTCGCACCTTCGGGTGGATGGCCTTAAATCCGTTTGCACCCGCCTACTTTGAAGCTCTTGAGCAAACCAACACCCCACGACAACCGATTACCCAGGCCGATGATCTCGATCAAACACACGGTGTTCCACTGCATTTCCCGGAGGACGTGTCATGGCTAAGTCCTTTACTGCAATCCCCCTTAGTGGTCTAAATCCCGCTGATCCAACAGTCACGCCAGGGATGGGACTGGCGTTGACACCGGCGCAACGCCAACAGCTGGAAACCGTGCAGCGTCAAGCGCCCAGCCCGGCTATCCTAATCAATGAATTGCGCCAGGCACTCCGTCGGGGTGAACCGCTGACCCGCATTTTGGAGCAATTGCGGGCGAACAATCAGATGGCGGTAATCCGCCAGTATGCGATAAAACCGCCGCAGTGGGATGCCGTGCAGCAACCGGCTTACTCGCCGTCGCAGGCCCCACGTTCAGCACCGCGACCCGGTGGGTGATTGAAATCGGGTTAAACTATTGGTTTTGCTGTGGGGTAACCGTTGTGACTGAGTCGCTGTTCGACACATTGGGTTTTCATTGGGACCGGGTCGCCATACCGTTCCGTATCCCTATTTACTCCGTTGAACGGGCCTGTTTCCGCTTTCAACGGATGTTACCGGAATTCGTCTGGGATGCTGGCGTGTTGGAAGGTAACCCCTTTACTTTTGCGCAAGTGAAAACCCTGCTGGACGGCATCACCGTAGGCGGCCATAAGCTGTCGGATGAAGCGCAGATTCTGAACTTATCAAAAAGCGCCAAACGGGTTTTGGCCCTGGTCAAACGCTGTGAGTTTGCCTTGAACAAGGCGGTTTTTGTGAGCTGCACGGCCTCGTAGCCCATGAGGAAGCCCTGGAGTGGGGCCACTTCCGGGGTGAGGGCGAAGAAACCCGCTGGACGCCTGACGTGAGCTTAGGTGAACAGGGCCGCTACACGCCGTTACCAACTCAGCCGGGTGCTAATGGGCTTATCGCGTGCTTTGAGCACGGCGTTGCAGCACTGAATACCCACGTGCCCGCACCGTTCGAACGATCCATCGCCTTTTTCATGTTTGGAGCTTTGCAACAATTTTTCTTCGACGGAAATAAACGGACTTCCCGCTTGATAATGAACGGCTTATTGATGGCGCATGGCATCGACGCCATCAGCGTCCCAGCCGCTCAGGCGCAGACATTCAATGAAGCGATGGTGCGTTTTTACGTATCGCGTGATGCCAGCGAAATGATGGCTTTCCTCACTGATTGCCACCCGGAGTTGGGAAGTAATCCACACTCGACCGTGGGTGGGCCTGCACCTTTGGGCTGAGACAATGGCGCTATGGTGTCAATCTAGCCCCCATCATTTCGAGCCATTGGTTATAAGTAGCTGTAACGCTTCATCGGCTCTCGAATAAAGTCAACTATTCCAATTTGATCGAATAAATAGAAGAAATCCTTCATTGTTCTTGATTCTTTTCCAACTAAGCTTGATCAGAATTGTGAAATATTTCACATTTATGACAATAAGTTAGCGTGTATTATCAATACCTTCGCCAAATTTGGTTTTTGACCATTTTTGCCAAACATGAGCTTTTTGAGATCCAATGAAATCAACTGGTTAAAATTTCGACCAGCCCGGATTTCACCCCTTTTCATTTTTTGGCGAAGGTATTGATTATGGTTGACAAGGGGGTACGGATTAATACAAAGTCAAGAGGGTTAGCTTTCATGGACAAGCTTAAGCTGAAGTGTTTCTGTTTTTTCTTAGTTTTCCAGTTGTTTTCAGTAGTTTTCGCGGCGGAGTTGATCAGTGTCAATAGCGCGGGTACCGCGAGTGGCAACGGCGCGTCAGTTTCTCCAGGCCCCATTGCCGATGGCCGGTTTGTGCTCTTTTCGAGCGCTGCCACCGATCTGACTACCACCGCGGATACCAATGACGCCGATGACATTTTCTTATACGACCGGGTGGCGGGTACCACAGTGCTTGTCAGCGTCAACAGTGCCGGTACCGATAGTGGCAACGGTTTCTTATCCGGTCAACAACACATTAGTGCTGATGGCCGGTTTGTGGTCTTTGATAGCACCGCCAGCAATCTGACGCCACCGCAGATACCAATGGAGCAGAAGACGTTTTCTTGTACGACCGGGTGTCGGGTACCACCACGCTTGTCAGCATCAACAGTGCCGGTACCGCTAGTGGCAACGACGGCTCATTTTTTCCATTCATCAGTCCCGATGGACGGTTTTTGACCTTTCAAGGCTTCGCCAGCAATCTGACCGACATCGTGGATACCAATGGAATGTTAGATGTTTTCCTATACGACCGGATGTCGGGCACCACCGAACTGATCAGCGTCAACAGTGCCGGTACCGCTAGTGGCAACTTTTTCTCCTCTGGTGCAACCTTCAGTTTTGATGGCCGCTTTGTGGCCTTTTCGAGTTTCGCAAGCGATCTGACCGACACCGTAGGTCCCCTATTTTCATCAGATGTTTTCCTACGCGACCGGGAGACAGGGACCACCACACTGATCAGCACCAATAGCGCAGGCACCGCGAGTGGCAACGGCAACACAGCTGTTGGTGCACCATTTATTCCCGATGGTCGGCTTGTGTTCTTTTGGAGCGACGCCAGCGATTTGACCGCCACTACGGATACCAATCAAACATATGATATTTTCGTATACGACCGGGAGGCGGGCACCACCGAACTCGTCAGCGTCAATAGCGCGGGCACCGCGAGTGGCAACGGAAAATCATCTTTTGCGCAAATCAGTGTCGATGGCCGGTTTGTAGCCTTTTCGAGCCTCGCCAGCGATCTGACCGCCACTGCGGATACTAATGGAACAGATGACGTTTTCGTACACGACCGAGAGGCGGGCACCACCGCGCTGCTCAGCATCAATAGTGACGGTACCGATAGTGGCAACGGATCCTCAAGAAATCCACAAATCAGTGCCGATGGCCGATTGGTGTTCTTTGAGAGCGCCGCCAGCGATCTGGACCCGCTAGATACCGATACCGATCGAGATATTTTGTCAGTGTCAACCCCCTAATTGACCAAGGCAATCAAAGCAATTTCAGCGTCGGCGTATTCCGCAAGGGGACCTGGTATCTGGATAACGGCAACTTTCAATGGGACGGTTGCGGTAGCTTCCCCAGTCAAGACCTGTGCCTAGTCAACACCTTCGGCGCACCTGGCGATTTACCCGTGGCAGGCGAATGGATCGGCAACGGCACATCAGCGGTAGGCGTATTCCGCAAGGGGACGTGGTATCTGGATAACGGCAATTTCCAATGGGACGGCTGCGGTAGCTTCCCCAATCAAGATCTATGTCTAGTTAATTCATTTGGTGCGCCTAGCGATAAACCCGTGGCCGGGGATTGGACAGGTAATGGCACATCAGCGGTAGGCGTATTCCGCAACGGCACCTGGTACCTGGACAACGGCAACTTCCAATGGGACGGGTGCGGTAGTTTCCCCAATCAAGACCTGTGCTTGATCAACACCTTCGGCGCACCTGGCGATTTGCCCGTGGCGGGAGCCTGGGGTAGCTGAACAAGTCGCGCCGTGTTCAGATTGCGGTAACGGGTCTTCCTTCTTTGCCGCTTTAAAGTGTGAGAGCGCCAAAACCCCGGATGGGGTTTTTTCATGGCGAAACTTCGGATACCTGTTATCGGTTTTGTTTTCACCGATCCATCGGGTTTTTGGCGCTCTCGGTCACAATGCTGTTACTCCAGCTTTCTTCACCAGCTCTCCCGCCTGATTCTTGTAGATCAGCGCCGGTACTGAGCGAACCCTTAGTGCTTGAAACAACACGGTGTTACGCGCTAACGCCAGCTTGGCGGCCTCACTATCATCGGGTTGTACCTGTTGTTTTCTGATCCAACTATTGAGGTTTTCCGGGCTGGGGTCGTTCAGCAATCCCATCACGGTACTCAAACGACGCTGAGAGACTGACAGTACCGCGACGGGCACCCAACGCACCCGCAATTGACCCGTGTTGATTTTGGCGCGTAGCATCGCCCATTGCTGGTGACAGAATCGGCAATAGGGATCAATGAAGATATACACCAGCGGTGCCCCCCGCCGGGCCCCTCCTCAATGACCGTGGCCTGACCGAGATTATCCCAGACCGACCCCCCAACCTTGACCGGCGCTGACTCGTGGTCGATCCTACGGCCCCGTTGCGTGGCGTTTGCACTGAATCAGCACTGGACGTATCAGGCGGCTCGTCACGCAACAACGGAAACCCCTGCTTGATACGGTCTTCCTCGTCTAACAACAGGGGCGGACTGGCTTGTGTATCCAATAACAGCCGGCCGTCTTCGCCGTAGACTTTACCTGTAATCAACATGTCTTCCGTGTTAGTAACGACTATCGAACCCCGCCTATCCGGCGTCTTCAGTAACCATAGCTTCAGATCGCGACCGATCGTACCACTGAGCTTAGCCGTGATGCCGCGCTCGCGCAGGCGTTGGATAATGGCAGGGTCTGATGTCGGTTTGGCGTCCGTCCCGGTGGCTTGCCACTCTGTTTCGTTTTGCGTTGGCGGTGCAGTATCAATCGCCATGACTGAGCCAACGAATAAAGCGAACAGCCATGCGGAAAAGCGAAGGGTCGTTTGCATCGGATGACTCCCTAAGTTAGTAACGGCGCAACGCATGAGGGGGGACAGCACGAATATGGCCATTGGCCAAGGCGCGAACCATAAAGGCCCCAATCATTCGGTAAGCGGATCGGGCATCAAGGCCGAAATAGCGGATGACCGTCAACCCAATGATCATCGCCCCGGCTAAACAGAACGTGGAGAATCGGCTGATGTCGACCAGCCATAGCACAATAGGAAACACCGCATAGGCTTCGATAAACCACAGCATCGTGGGCAAGGCGGTGTTACGCCACGGGGATTGGGCAACCTGATATTCTTCACCGGCCATTAGGAAGTTTCTCGGTAACAACGCCAGACGCGGTTTCGAGCTGTTGCGTGCCTACTTCACGGAACGCGCGGTATTCCGCTTCATCGATGCGCCCGGCTTGGCGCAGTTCATCCAGATCGCACGTCAACGATCGACCGTGTTCGCGCACTGCACGGCGGGTTGCCGCAATGACCCGTGCTGCTGGCTGATCTAAAATGGCGTCTTTAATGGGCTGGGTGAAATGCAGGTATTCCCGGATCGGCGCGCGGCGTCCGTCAGTAGTTCGTACCAGGCGTTGCGTCACGATACAGCGCATGGCTTCCAACAGATCGGATAACCGGCCATCGCGCTCATCGGCGGGAAATGCGGCAATCAATCGACGGATGGTCTCAGGGACACTATTGGTGTGACTGGTGGTGTAAACCAGATGCCCGGTCATGGCCGCTTCGGTCATCGCGGCGATGGTCTGGGCATCGCGGGCCTCACCGACCAGAATCACCATCGGCTTACGCCGAAGACTGTTGCGTATCGCGGCGGCAAAACTGTGCAAATGCACCCCGATCTCATGTTGAGAACCAACGCATGGGAGCGGCGGACAAAATCATAAACGAACTCAATGGGCGCTTCGTAGGTGATGATTTTGCGGTGCGAGTGCGGTTGCTCCAACAAATAACGAATCACTGAACCCAACAACGTGGTTTTGCCACTGCCGGTAGGACCGGTAATGATCACTAACCCTTGTTCAAACACGAGGTTATCCCGCAGGGCATCCGGTAGGTGTAACTCAGCCAGCAGCGGTGGCGTGGTGGGTATCGGCCGCAGGGTAATTTCCAGACCCCGTTCACGCGGTGCGCGGGCGGGCGTCATGTTGACGCGATAGCGGGCCAGACCATTACGACCCCGGCGGATTTCATGGGAACAGTCAATGTCCTGCCCACCCGCCAGTTTGGCTAGGGGCATTGTCGCCGTACAGGATCTGTGCGCAACGGTACACTTCGCCAGCGGATAATCGTCGGCGGGTCACCGGCGCCAGGCGTCCAAATTGTTCCACAAAAACGAAATTGCCCGCCTGGATCGTAATGTCCGAGACCTCATGATCGGTAGCCCACAGCAACAGCGCCTCCAAATGTGGGGCCTGAAAGCTGGGGGATTCCGGTAACCCCGTGTCCAGAAAACCGACCAATTCCGCATCGTCTCCTATGGGCCGCTTGTCGAGCAAGGTCACTGCCGTCATGGTGGCTACCGTTGCCGGTTATACTCGGCTGGCCGTTTAGCGACCGTCGGGCGCGGTGGCGGCGAGGGTAATTCGATGACCGCTCTCGGCTTGCGCAGAACCCGTAAACTGACCTCCGGTTCCTTCTTTCCGGGTTTATACGGTTTCGTCGGGTACGGTGTCCACCGCTGGTTATCCGAGACAAATCGAATGTTTTCCTCGATCTCCAGTATCCGATCATTGACCAATAGCGTATTGCCCAGATCGGTAACCCCCACTAATTCCTCCGTTACGCGCGGCGGGGTTACCATGTCCTTAGCCAGCAGTTCGCGATAACGGGCCATGCCGATCAGGTCACGTTCCAGGCGGTTGAGCTGCACTTCGAACGTGCGGTTAGCTTGGC
>JAAUQA010000147.1 GCA_012032855.1 Candidatus Competibacteraceae bacterium | reverse complement strand
GTGGTGTCGGAACCGCCACGTCCTAACGTGGTGATGTTGCCGTGTTCATCGATACCCTGAAAGCCTGCGACAACCACGATGCTGCCTGCTCCCAGATCAGCGAGGATGTGTTTGGCTTCGATATCCCGGATACGCGCCTTGTTATGGGCGCTGTCGGTCAGAATATGGACTTGGTGTCCCGTATAAGAACGGGCCAGATACCCGCGTTTTTCCAACGCGATACATAACAACGCAATACAAGCCTGTTCACCGGTGGCCAGTAACACATCCAGTTCACGAGGGCTGGGGCGCGGAGAAATCGCCTTCGCTAAACCCAGCAATCGATCGGTTTCCCCGCTCATGGCAGAGACCACAACCACGACCTCATGACCGCTATTGCTGTAAGAAATCACTTTGTCGGCTACCGCCTCGATGCGTTCAATGCTACCTACCGAGGTTCCACCGTATTTTTGTACTAGAAGAGCCATACAATCCCTGCCAAAAGTGGCGAATTAAATACTAAATGGATAGGAAAATGCAATCATTACTCAATCACTTAAGAAAGCTGAGCCCTAACCCAGTCCGGGACGGAACTCAGCGCTATCTCCAAATGGGTCGGATCGGCACCGCCGGCTTGCGCCATATCGGCACGTCCCCCGCCTTTACCACCAACTTGCTGAGCCACTAGGTTAACCAGTTCGCCGGCTTTAAGACGCTGGGTTTCGGAGGCGGTCACCCCCGCCACCAAACGTACTTTTTCGTTTTCTACGGCAGCCAACACGATGGCGGCTGACTTTAATTTGTTCTTGAGTTGGTCAACGGTATCGCGCAAGGTCTTGGCATCGGCTCCATCCAAGCGGGCCGCCAGCACTTTGACACCCTGGATATCAACCGCCTGATCGGCGAGTTCGCTGCCTTGCTCACTGGCTAGCTTGGCCTTGAGTTGTTCCAGTTCTTTCTCTAGACGGCGTCCTTTCTCCACCAGCTGCTGAACTTTATCCGTTACAGAGTCCCGTTCGCTTTTGATCAGTTGTGCAACTTCATGCAGTTGATGCTGCAGGTTGTTGACATAGTCCAAAGCGCCGTCGCCTGTGACTGCCTCAATACGCCTGACCCCGGCGGCGACCCCGCCTTCCGCGATAATTTTGAACAGGCCGATGTCGCCGAGCCGTTGCACATGGGTACCGCCGCACAATTCGGTGGAAAATTCCCCCATGCGTAGCACCCGCACTTCGGGATCGTACTTCTCGCCGAACAAGGCTAGCGCGCCCGATTCCAGAGCTGCTTCAATCGGCATCAAGCGCGTTTCCACAGCGGCATTGGCGCGGACCCAGAGATTAACTAAGCGTTCGATTTCTTCCAATTGAGCTGCCGTTACCGGTTCGAAATGGGAAAAGTCGAAGCGCAACCGGCTAGCCTCAACTAACGAGCCTTTCTGCGTGACATGAGTGCCCAGCACTTGCCTCAATGCGGCGTGCAGCAAATGGGTGGCGGAGTGATTCAGCGCCGTGGCTTGACGTTTGGCCTGATCCACTTGCGCGGAAACCCGCTCACCTACCCACAAGTCGCCGTGCTGCATCAGTCCGCTGTGGATATAAGCACCGTCGCTTTGTTTGCGGGTATCATCAACCCGGAATTCGCCGTGATCTTTGATCAATCGACCGGTATCGCCGACCTGACCACCGGATTCGGCGTAGAACGGCGTGCGCTCCAGCACCACCAATCCTTCTTGCCCTTGCTGGAGAACATCAACCGGTTGGCCGTCGCGAAACAACGCAGTGACTGTGGCCTGATCTTCGAGATGCTCGTAGCCGGAAAACTCGGTGCGTTCGTCTACGGTCAAAACCTGATCGTGTTGCACGCCGAACTGGCTGGCGGCCCGCGCCCGTTTACGTTGCCCCTCCATTGCCTGCTCGAACCCGGCCATGTCCAGCGACAGACCGCGCTCACGGGCGATGTCAGCGGTCAGGTCGACCGGGAAACCGAAAGTGTCATAGAGCCGAAATACCGTATCGCCGGGAATAGTCTGATCGGTCAGCCCACTAATGTCCTGTTCCAGCAAGTGCAGACCGTGTTCCAGGGTTTCGGCGAAGCGCTCTTCTTCTTGGGTGATCACTCGGGTAACCTGAGTTTCGGCACCGGCCAATTCGGGGTAGGCGGCGCCCATCTCGGCGACCAAGGGTTTGATCAAGCGATACAAGAAAGCCCCTTTGGTGCCCAGCGTGTACCCGTGACGTATGGCACGGCGCATAATCCGGCGTAACACATAACCGCGTCCTTCCTTGTCGGGCAGCACACCGTCCACGATCATAAAGGCCGTAGAGCGAATATGATCGGCAATGACCTTGAGGGAATTATGGCGCAGATCGTTAGTGCCGGTGACTTCGGCAACCGCTTGGATCAGATTGCGAAACAGGTCGATCTCGTAGTTGCTATGCACCCCTTGCATCACGGCGGCGAGTCGCTCCAGGCCCATGCCGGTATCCACTGAAGGCTTCGGCAACGGCGTTAACGTACCGTCCGCAGACCGGTTGTACTGCATGAACACTAGGTTCCAGATCTCGATGTACCGGTCACCGTCTTCCTCCGGCGAGCCGGGCGGGCCACCGTAAACCTCGGGCCCGTGATCGTAGAAAATTTCGCTGCAAGGCCCGCAAGGACCGGTATCGCCCATCGACCAGAAATTATCTTTGGCGCCGATACGACTGAAGCGAGCCGGATCCGCGCCGATCCCTTCCAACCAGATCTTTTCGGCTTCGGGATCGTCCTCGAATACCGTGATCCACAGCTTTGCCGGGGGCAACTTGAGCACATCGACCAGGAAATCCCAGGCAAAGCGAATCGCCTCCTCCTTGAAATAATCGCCGAAGCTGAAATTACCCAGCATCTCGAAAAAGGTGTGATGACGGGCGGTGTAGCCGACGTTTTCTAAGTCATTATGCTTGCCGCCGGCACGCACACAGCGTTGCGAAGTGACCGCGCGGTTATACGGACGTTGCTCGCGACCGAGAAACACGTCTTTGAACTGCACCATACCGGCGTTGGTGAACAGTAAGGTCGGATCGTTGGCCGGCACAAGGGGGCTGCTGGCAACAATCTCGTGGCCACGGTCGTGGAAGAATTCCAGAAAAGGGTACGTAATTCAGCGCTGCTGATCATGATCTTAGCGGACAATTCCTTTATGAATCCCGGAGCACGGTTTTAATTTGCTCCAAAGTAAAACCTCGATAACGGAGAAAACGCGCTTGCTGGGCTTGACCGGCGATATCTCGGGGGAGTTCAGCGCCGAACCGCTTGCGTTGCAGTGCGGCCAGCTTGGGCATCCAGAAATCATCGAAGCCGCTTAACACAGCGGTCACAATATCCTCTGACACACCGCGTTCGCGGAGTTCCCGGCTGATACGTAACGGACCATAGCCTTTATCGGCTCGGCTGTGCGCGTACACTTCAGCAAAACGTTCTTCATTGATCAGGTCTTCGCTGATCAATTCGGCTAATACATTGTCAATGTCCGGTGCAGCAAACCCTCGCTGTGCGAGTTTATGTTGTAATTCCAGCACGGTGTGCTCACGACGGGTCAGCAACTGTATTGCGGTACGCCGGATCTCTGCCGGAGTGCTCGAACGCTCGGGTCGCGCCGACTTATGGTGCAGATACGGCATCGGAATCGCCGGAAGCATCTTTGGCGCCACCTTCGCTCGCAGTCTCGAAGCGGGGCAAGTAATGGGCGCGGATTTTACTCTCTAGTTCCTGCGCAAGTTCGGGGTTTTCCTTCAAATAGGTGCGAACATTTTCCTTGCCCTGCCCGATGCGATCGCCTTGATAGCTATACCAGGCTCCGGCCTTATCAATGAGGCCCATTTTGACGCCCAACTCGATAATTTCTCCCATCCGTGAGATGCCCGTATCGTAAAGAATCTCGAATTCAGCTTGCTTGAAAGGGGGAGCCATCTTGTTTTTGACAACCTTGACCCGCGTTTCGTTACCGATAATCTCGTCACCTTTCTTAATAGCGCCGATACGCCGGATATCCAACCGCACCGAGGAATAAAACTTCAAGGCATTGCCGCCGGTGGTGGTTTCCGGCGAGCCGAACATCACGCCGATCTTCATCCTGATCTGATTAATAAAGATCACCAGCGTATTAGTACGTTGGATATTAGCGGTCAATTTGCGGAGCGCTTGCGACATCAGCCGAGCATGCAAACCGACATGCGAATCGCCCATATCGCCTTCCAGCTCCGCTTTGGGCGTGAGCGCAGCGACTGAATCGATAACGACGATCTCCACGGCGCTCGAACGCACCAGCATGTCGGCGATTTCCAAGGCCTGTTCACCGGTGTCAGGTTGCGAGACCAGCAAATCTTCTACATTGACGCCTAATTTGGCGGCATAAGTGGGGTCCAGGGCATGTTCGGCGTCAATAAATGCAGCTGCCCCGCCTAAACGTTGGATTTCAGCGATAACCTGCAAGGTCAAGGTGGTTTTCCCCGAAGACTCAGGGCCATAAATTTCCACCACCCGGCCCCGTGGTAAACCACCAAGCCCGAGCGCAATATCCAGGCTCAAAGAGCCGGTGGATATGACATCAATGTCCCGAACGGCACCCGTGTCGCCCAAGCGCATCACCGAACCCTTGCCGAACTGACGTTCAATCTGGCTGAGTGCGGCAGCCAAGGCTTTTCGCTTATTTTCTTCCATTTGCTCCACTCCAATTGTAAATTTTTGTGGATTATTTCACAAAAAATAACTTTAACCTAATCCTCTGGCCAGTAGCGCAGCACGCGGTAGTGTACGCGACCAGCTAACCGGCAAGATTCAACCAACGCAACCCGTTTGATGGCCCAAGTCACCGGCCGAGCCACAGCAGTGTCCGGCATCGGTCCCGGAAACCGGCGTGCCAAGGTAACATGGGCATGAAAGGGGCGCGTCTCCGGTTTAAAACCGCACCCGATCAAACGGTTAAGCAATTCCTGCACCAAGTTGGCTAAGCCGGTTGAAGGACGACTTGTTCCCAACCAAAGGATGCGTGGCTTGGGCCAGCAACCGAGTGTATCCAACGTTAATATGAGTGGCGGCACTTGGATATCCTGCAGTGCCCGCTCGTAACACTGTTGACGCTGATGGTCAGTCGTGCCGAGAAAAACAAGGGTGAGATGTAAATTTTCGGCCTTGACTGCACGCCCCCCGGTTAGCAGGCGGGCACAATCAGCTATTTGCAGGCGTTGGGTTGAATTGGGCCATAGGGCTAAAAACAGGCGGCGAGTATTTGCTTTATCTTTTGCCTCCATCATTCACTATCTCCAATACACCTTCCAGAGCAGCAACTACCGCCTGTAACCGCACTGATTCACGGTCTCCGTTAAACTGATGACACTGATTACGCGGCGCTCCGTCTTTGCGCATCCAACTGAGCCAGACCGTACCTACCGGTTTGTCCAAACTACCGCCATCGGGTCCGGCAATGCCGCTGACGGCTACGGCGATTTGCGCGTGACTATGCGTTAGCGCGCCTTGGGTCATTTCCTCGACAGTAGCAGCGCTGACTGCGCCCTGAGCAGCCAGTGTGGTTTCCTGCACACCCAGCAGTTCCTTTTTAGCGGCATTGCTGTAAGTGACAAAGCCCCGTTCGAACCAGCCGGAACTGCCGGGCAGATCGGTAATGACTTTAGCGATCCAACCACCGGTACAAGACTCGGCGGTGACCAACATCCAATTGCGGGCCAATAGCGCTTGGCCACCCGCTCGACCAAGGCAGGTATTGATTGTGACATCAAAGGTTATAGTGGGTTGCGCCGCCTCAACCACCGCTGGCGAATAATTTCTCCAACGCTTGGAGCTTGGCTTTCGACGCCTCATCCTCCGGGTCTAGCGCAATCGCCTCGCGATAGGCTTCGACTGCCAATTGGGAATATAAATCGCCGAGATTAGCACGGACTACCGGGTAATTGGGGGGCGTTGGCGACGGCGCTCAGCAGGGCTTGACGGGCTTTTTCATACTCTCCTTGCTGCGCGTAGATAGTGGCCAGATTATTAAACGATTCCGGAATACGCGGGAACAAGCGGGAGAGTTCGACAAAGACATCCCGCGCGCCGTCGGTATCCCCTTGCTCCAGCAGTAACAGCCCCTTGAGAAAGCGAGCCTCAACATCGTTGGTATTGTTGCTGATGCGTTCATCCAGGCCGTTCAGCGCGGCTTGAAATTGGCCGGCTTGCGCCTGACGTTCAATTGTCGCCAGATCGGTGGTTTGTTGGCCCTGAACACTGCCGACCACTATCAGCATCAAAGTCAGAGGTACAATGCGCAGGTATTTCATGACTTTCTTTATCCTTGTGTGAAGCGTTTTGAGACAGGGAACGGATAATGATTTATAACCCTGCAGCTAGATTAGCTCAAGGACTGTAACCCTACCAAATAGCGCGTTGACTATGCACGCCGCTTGACCCGTAATCAACATGACGATGAGCGCACAAAATTTCGCTGAGCATACGCCGATGATGCAACAATATCTACGCATCAAGGCTGATTATCCTGACATTTTGGTATTTTACCGAATGGGCGATTTTTACGAATTATTTTACGACGATGCCCGCCATGCAGCTCGTTTGTTGGATATTACCTTAACCACGCGCGGAAAGTCGGCAGGAGAACCGATCCCCATGGCCGGTGTGCCCTATCACGCGGTAGAGAATTATTTAGCTAAGCTGGTTCGACTAGGCCAATCAGTGGCTATTTGCGAACAAATCGGCGACCCCAATAGCAGCCGAGGCCCGGTAGAGCGTAAAGTGGTGCGGATCGTAACGCCCGGCACCTTGACCGACGAGGCGTTGCTGGACGAACGGCGCGATAATTTGCTGGTCGCCTTACATCAGAGCGGCAATTGCTTCGGCGTAGCCAACCTGGATTTGGGAGGCGGGCGTTTTCATCTCACCCAAGTCATCGGTGAAGAGGCATTGGCCAGTGAACTGGAGCGCCTAGCACCGGCAGAACTATTGCTGAGTGAAGATTTCCCTAAGCTCAAGTTATTGCAGCACTATCCCAATCCGCGTCGACAAGCCCCCTGGCATTTCGATCCGGACAGCGCCACCCGAGCCTTGTGCGCGCAATTCGGTACCCGCAGTCTGGACGGCTTCGGTTGCGCTGATTTACCGGTGGCCATCGCCGCAGCCGGTTGCTTATTGCAGTACGTGAAAGATACCCAGCGCAACGCCCTTCCTCATTTGACCCGGATCAAAGCCGAACGACGCGAGGACAGTGTGATTCTGGATGCCGCCAGTCGGCGCAATCTGGAATTGGAACACAGCCTGAGCGGCCATACCCAGCACACCTTGATCGGCGTTATGGATCGTTGTGTTACCCCGATGGGTAGCCGTTTGTTGCGTCGTTGGTTCAATCGTCCGCTGCGCGATCACAGCGTACTACGGCAACGTCAGCACAGTATCGCGCGGTTGCTGCGGGATGGTGACGGTGAGACCATCCGCGGGGTGTTACGCGGTGTGGGCGATATGGAAAGAAT